>DAOUGZ010000041.1:0-2618 GCA_034428955.1 Anaerolineae bacterium
GGCCGAGACCCATCGCGTGGTGGCTTATACCATCCGCAAGGCCCTGGATCGCGGTGCTCGTCTCCTCCTGATTGACGGGGGTGGTGAGTACCTAGAGCCCTTTGCCAGTCAGGCTGTGGCCGATGACGAGGCCGGCCAGGTCATTCGGGTGGCCGCCGGGGCCGCATCGCCCGTCGTCGTCTACGGCTCGGGCTTGCAGGCGCAGGCCGCTGAGGCCCTGAAAGCCCTGGCCGACCGGGCGCGCTTCATCCGCCTGACGCAAGGCGCCAATGCAGCCGGCGCTGAGGCAGAGGGCGTCGGCGCCTGGCCTGGCGGCGAGCGGTTCGATGCGCTCTATGTGCTGGCCGGTGACGATCCGGCAGCGCCACAGGTGCTGCCCAAGGCCGGCTTCCTGGTCGTACAGACGGCTTACGAGATGCCCTTGCTGGATGAGGCGGATATCGTCCTGCCGTCGCCTATCTGGGCCGAGCGCGCCGGCCATCTGACCAACCTGGAAGGATGCACCCGTGCTTTTGATGCCGCCCTCGTGCCGCCCGCCGGTGTGCCTGTGGAATGGCAGGCCCTGACAACCCTGGCCGAGCAGCTGGGCCGGGGCAAGGCTGAAGGCTGAGACCTGGAGATGGAGGAGAATACCATGGGCAAGGTCCTGGTCGCCACAGACTGGCTGGCCGCCTGCGCGGGTTGCCATATGTCTTTGTTGGATATCGATGAGCGTTTGGTCGGACTGCTGGAACTGGTGCAGCTCACCTCAACTCCGATCACCGATCTGAAGCATCCTCCCAAGGAGGGGGTTACCGTCGGCATCCTGACTGGTGCGGTGAACAACACGACGCACATAGAGGTCGTCAAGCAGATGCGTGAGCGCAGCAAGATCCTCATCGCCCTCGGCGACTGTGCCGTGTTCGGCGGGATCGTGACCATGCGCAACATGGTGCCCCTGCAGGATGCCCTGCGGCGCGCCTATATCGAGTGCGAGAGCACAGTCGACGGGCATATCCCCAGTTCACCGGAGCTGTGTCGCCCCCTGCGCGCTCGGGCTGTCAACGAGGTGGTCAAGGTGGATGTGCACCTGCCCGGCTGCCCGCCCTCGGCCGATGCTATCTACTATGTGCTCTCGGAGCTACTGGCCGGGCGCATGCCCAAGATTGAGGGCGAGTATCTCAGGTACGACTGAATGTACGGCCGGCCCAGACCGAATCGCAGCTGGGCTGGGCGCTGGCCGTTTGCAGAGGAGGTAACCCGCATGGGGCGCAAGATTACGATCGAGCCGGTAACGCGGATCGAGGGGCATGCCAAGGTGACCATCCACCTCGATGATGCCGGCAAGGTGGAGCGAGCCTTTTTCCACGTTAACGAGTTCCGCGGCTTTGAAAAGTTCACGGAAGGGCGACCCTACTACGAGATGCCGCAGATCACTGAGCGTATTTGCGGCATCTGCCCGGTGAGCCACCACCTGGCGTCGGCCAAGACCTGCGACCGGGTGGCCGGGGTGACCCCGCCGCGCACAGCCTCGCTCCTGCGCGAACTGATGCACATGGGGCAGGTTGTCCAGTCTCACTCGATGCACTTTTTCGAACTGGCTGGGCCCGACCTGCTCTTGGGCTTTGATGCCGACCCGGCGATCCGCAACGTGGCCGGCGTGATCGAGATGGATTCGGACCTGGCCCTCAAGGCGGTGGCGCTGCGCAAGTATGGGCAGGAGATCATCCGCATGCTCGGCACCAAGCGCATACACCCCGTCTTTGCCGTGCCGGGCGGCGTGAACGCGCCGCTCCTTCCGGAGCATCGCGAGGCCATGCTCCGGCCGCTGGATGAGATGATCGCCCACGCGCAGGCAGGCATCGAGGTGGCCAAGGCCTGGTACGATGCGCACATGGATATCGTGGAGAGCTTTGCCGTCTTCCCCTCCGGCTATGCTGGGCTGGTGGGGCCGGAAGGCGAACTCGAGCTGTACGACGGTGAGATGCGCATCGTCGACCAGGCGGGCCGGCAGCTGATCCAGTTCGACCCGCAGGATTATCTGCAGCATATCGCCGAGCACGTGGAGGATTGGTCCTACCTCAAGTTCCCGTACTACCGGCCCCTGGGCTGGCCGGGCGGCACCTACCGGGTCGGCCCCCTTGGCCGGCTGAACGCCTGCGACAAGATTTCGACGCCGCTGGCCCAGGCCGAGTTCGAGACCTTCCGCTCCCTCGGCAACGGACGGCCGGTCAGCAATACCCTGTACTACCACTACGCCCGGCTGATCGAGGTCGTCTATGCCCTGGAGCGCATCCGTGAGCTCCTGGAGGACCCGGAGATCGGCTCCACAGATATCATCACGCCCTGGAGCACAGTGACCGGCGAGGGCATAGGCTGCATTGAGGCGCCACGCGGCACCCTGTTCCATCACTACCACACCGACGAGAACGGCCAGCTCACCCGGGTGAACCTGATCGTGGCTACCGGCCACAACAACTGGGCCATGAGCCAGTCCGTAGACTCGGTAGCCAAGACCTTTCTGGACGGCAACAACCTGACCGAGGGCCAGTTGAACCGCATCGAGGCCGCCATTCGCGCGTATGATCCCTGCCTCTCCTGTGCAACGCACGCCGTGGGCCAGATGCCGCTCGAGGTCA
>DAOUGZ010000042.1:0-20940 GCA_034428955.1 Anaerolineae bacterium
GGGCCGAGATTTCCTCCCGCCACTCGGGCGTCATCGCTACGTCGGCCGCGGCCAGGGAGGCAGCCAGTTGCTCGGGATTGCGCGCGCCGATGAGGGGCGCCGTGACGGCGGGATGCGCCATGACCCAGGCCACGGCCAGGGTTGCCGGCGCCAGCCCGCGCTCGCGCGCATGAGCGACCAAGCGCTCGGCCACCTCATAGTAGACCGGCAGGCCGTAGCGCGTGCCGTACATGGGGTTGCTGACCAGGCGACCCTGGTCGGGCCGGGTGGTGGACGTGTACTTGCCGGTCAGCAGGCCGCCGCCCAGGGGGCTGTAGGTGATTACCCCCAACCCCTCGGACTGGGCCAGGGGCAGGATTTCCACCTCGGCCTGGCGCTTGACCAGGCTGTACATCGGCTGGATGCACTCAAAGCGGGCCAGTCCCTCGCGCGCCGAGATGCCCAGGGCCTTGGCGATCTGCCAGGCCGCCCAGTTGCTGACGGCGGGGTAGAGGATCTTGCCCTCGTGCACCAGGTCGTCGAGGGCGCGCAGCGTCTCCTCGATGGGGGTCAGCGGGTCAAAGATGTGCACAAAGTAGAGGTCCAGCCGGTCCGTACCCAGGCGCCTCAGGCTGGCCTCCACCGCCAGGCGGATGTTGCGCCGCGATGCCCCGCCGGCGTTCACATCGCTGCCCGTGCGGCCGGCGAATTTGCTGCTCAGGACGATGTCGTCGCGGCAGCCGGCGATCAGGCGGCCCAGTATCTCCTCCGAGCGCCCGTTGGAATAGTTGTTGGCCGTGTCGAAAAAGTTGATTCCGGCGTCACGGCAGAGCCGGAACATGGCGGCTGAGGTTGGCTCGTCGGCATCCCCGCCGAAGGACATGGTGCCGAAACAGAGTTGCGAAACGCGGACGCCCGTCCGCCCCAAGATGCGGTACTGCACGATCCACTCTCCTTATGAACTGGTAGTCCTTGTTACAGCGGCTGGCCCGGCGGGCTGAGTTGGGCGGTAATGCCCCCATCGACATAGAGCACCTGGCCGATGATGTAGGCGGCATCATCGGAGGCCAAAAAGGCCACGGTGGCGCCGATTTCCAGGACGGTGCCGAACCGCCGCAGCGGGATGCGCCCGGCGACGGCTTTGTAGCGCGGATCGCTGGGCCGAGCCTTCCAGCGCCCGGTGTCGGTGGCGCCCGGCGCCACGGCGTTCACACGGATACCCTGCGGCGCCAGTTCGATGGCCATGGCGCGGGTCATGGCATCGATGGCCCCCTTGGTCACGTCGTAGGGCAAGCCGGGCAGGTGCCCGCGCAGGCCGCCCACCGACGAGATGTGCACGATGTTCCCCCGCCCTTGCCGGCGCATGGCCTCCGCTGCTCGCTGCGAGAGCATAAAGGGTGCGCGGACGTTGGTGGCCAGTTCATCGTCCAGCAGGGCCTCATCGACCTGGTCGAAGGCGATGCGGCGCAGGTTGGCGGCATTGTTGACCAGGAGGTCTACCCCACCGTAGGCGTCGAGTGTGGCCTCGATTACCGTGTTTACCCCCTCCGTCCGGCTCAGGTCGGCGACCACGGGCAGGGCCTCGGCGCCGAGGGCCTGCAGTTCGCGCGCCGTCTCCTCCACCGCTTGGGCGGTGCGGCTGGTGATCACCACGCGCATCCCCTCGCGCGCTAGGCGCAGGGCGATGCCCCGCCCGATGCCCCGGCTCGAGCCGGTGACGATGGCCGCCTGCCCCTGTAGCTCGGGGTAGCGCGGGGTGATGGCCTGGTAGATGGCGATGCTGTCTGTCACGGTATGGCTCCTGCTGTGGGTTTGGCGGCTCGGGAAATGCACTGCTGGGCAACGCCCTCCGCGCGAACGACCGGACTTCAATCCACTACCCTCTACTCTGGGCTAAGGCCGGGTTGTGGCGGAGCGAGTCGCCCGGCTGCTGGCCAAGCTAAAAGTCAATCGCGTCAGCGAGTAGGGCGCCAGGGTGAGCATCGCTCGCCCATCCCGGACAGTCACCGTGGAGGCGCGCGGCACGATGCGCTCCGGCTCGTCGGGGGTGTTCTGGTCGTGCATGGCTTCGCCCTGCAGGGTGAGCACCGCCGCCTCGGGCTGCAAAGGCAGGTCGCCCAGGTCCACCTGCAGCGTCACCGGTCCGTCGCCGGCTGAGCGGTGCACGAGCATGAGGATGACCTCCTGCTCGCTGTGGCTGAGGACGGCCAGGGCGTCGAGGATGGGCTGATCCTGCAGGGGCGGGATGCGCCCAAAACGCTGCCCCGTGGAGTAGGTGGCGCATTCCAGCCTGACGGGTAACGGCCGGCCCCCGGCCAGGGCCAGGCTCATCGCCTGCCCCCAGTGGCAGGGGTTGGCCCACACCCGCTCGCGCACCTTGCGCAGGCCGCCGCCGTGGTTCACCGTGGCCGAGTGGGTCAACAGCTCCACCAGCCCCTCCAGGCGGATGCAGGCGTGCGCGATCGTGGCGTCGTAGAGCGCCTCGGAGATGGTGGCCGGCGTGGGCAGCGTCGCCGGCGAAAGGCGCGCCCCGGGCCCCACCGCACCCTGGAACTGGGCAAAGAGCTGCAGCTCGGTGATGGCCACCCGCGGCTCTTCGACCCCGGCCCGGCGCATGCGCGCGGCGACAGCGCGATACTTGGCGCTGAGGGTGCCGGCATAGCCCATAAAGGCGTGGTAGAGTTCGACGGGGTCGGTGTCCTGGCTCACGGGGCCGCCGGTGAGCAGGTGATCGGTGATAATCTCCAGCGTGCTTCCGTTCCCCGCGATCAACGCCTCGGTCCAGGGGTCCGTGGCCTCACCGTCGATGGAGCCACAGGCCAGGAGGCGAATGGACGGGTCGGCGGCGCGCATGGCCTGGGCGAAGCGGCGGTAGCGATCCGCATAGCCGCCGGGCGTGCTCCAACTCACCTGCCAGCGCCCCTCGATCTCGTTCCCCACCTCCCAGTAGCGCACGCCGTAGGGCTCCGGGTGGCCGTTGGCCGCGCGCAGGCGGCCCATGGGGCTCCCTGCCGCGCCGTTGCAGTACTCCACCCAGGCGGCGGCCTCCTCGGGGGTGCCGTTGCCGGCGTTCACGCAGATCAGCGGCTCGCAGCCCACGGCGCGGCAAAAGGCTATGAACTCGTCGGTGCCGAAGAGGTTGTACTCCAACCCCTCCCAGGCCGGGTTGGGGTAGGTGGGGCGGGCGTCCACCGGGCCTACGCCGTCGCGCCAGTGATAGCCGGAGACGAAATTGCCCCCCGGCCAGCGCAGCAGGGGCAGGCGCGCCTGGCGCAGCAAGCGGATCACATCCGGGTCGGCCCCGTTCACGTGGTCATCGGGGTAGAGGAGGATGCGGCCCAGCACCACGTTGGCGCCCGCCGGGGCCGTGACGGCAAGCTGGTAGGGTAGGGGCGGGGTCACCCCGCCCCTACATGGCAGGTCGAGGCGGCCGGTCACGGTGGACCAACCGGCGCCCAGCGTCACCTGCGCCCGGCAGAGCGGCTCGCCCACCTTGCCGCTTTCGTCCACCGGCGCCAGGGAGAGCTCCAGAGGCGTGGCCTCGACAGCGCGGCCCACCAGGCGGAACTCGAACCCGTGTGTGCGGTGGGTGGGCAGGTAGGTGCGCTGAGCGATGCCCGCCGCCTCAGCCAGGGCCTCCACCCGCTGCGCCCGGCCGCCGTGGGGACCCACATCCGGGCTCAGGCGTGCCTCGCCCAGGGGCACCCAGCCAAAGGCCGCCCCCGCCTTGTAGCCCTCCATGAGCCAGGCCGGGCTGGGCCAGCCCAGCCGCTCGGCGTAGACCTGGATGCGCGCGGCGATGCGCGCCCGGTCGCCCTCCGCGGCCGTGCCACCGTCGATGCGGTTCAGGTCGTTCTCAGCGGCATCAAAGACCCAGTGGCCGAAAGTGGGGTTGAAGAGGATCTGGGCTTCCATGCCGTTATAGATGTTGGTGCCCAGGTGCTCGCAGAACTTGCCAAAGAGCAGTGGGCTCACACGGTAGGCCGATGGGTTCGAGGCGTCGATGGTCAGGCGGGCGAGGTGGCTATCGGCTGTAGGTACATGCTTGAAGAGGCGCGGGGAGTGCTGCATGGGCTGCTTCACTTTCCAGACAGGTACAGGGCCCGTGGAGGGCTGGGCTCAACGGGGCGCTACGAGTTGGCTGGGCGTCTTTCTACCGCGCTCCGTCCGGTCGAAATCCGCATCGAGGCTGACGATCACCGCATCGCGCGTCTCCGCAACGACATACTGATAGGCGTCATCAAAATCGAGTTTGAGTTCGCTCATGATCTGAACCAAGCGCGGCATTTGCTCTGGCCCGACGGACGCTAGCGGCACTGCTGCATCGATAAGTACATCCTGGACGAACCGCAGAAACGCCTGCTCTCGGCCAAACCGAGTAAGCACTATACCAATGGAGTGCAGCGAGAAATCCGTGATGAGAAGCGATCCAGATTGGGCCTGGTCGAGGAATCTTCCCACCTGGTCGGACTGCTCCTGATCCAGAAGGCGCTCGAGCCAGACGTTGGTGTCTACAAGGTACATCAATCGCCTCGCCATTCCAGCGCTTGTCGCTGCAGTTGCAGAGAAGTGTACTCCTCCCGGCAATCCCGCAGCGCACCTGCCCAATCCTGGCGCAGTCTGCGTTTGGGTTGCCGCCCTTTCCTCGCCAGCAAGAACTCGACAAAATCTCTGACTTGGGCTTGAGCATCCGGGGGGAGTTCTCTGATCAGTTCCTCGAGCGGTCTAGCTGCTGCGGCTGCCATTGCTGCCCTCCTCTGGATGTCCGGCACAGGATGAACCGTGCATATCCTTGATGTCTGGCTTCCAGTCTACACTGCTTTTCGGCGCAACGCAAGCACGCCAACCTACGGGGGTTTGTCCCAGAATCGTCGGTGTATTGCGGGCCCGAGCTCAACCTTGCGAAAGCTCCAAGGCCCACCGGCTTGCAGCCTGCTCAGCGAAGACGTGCCTTATCGGAACTCGTTTTGGAGCTTTCGCAAGGTTTGCCGTGCACTGGAACAGGAGTCCCGCTCAGCGGAAAAGCTCGCTATTGCTGCTTGGGCGAGTGAACTCGCTACTACGACACCAATGCAGGAGGACCGCTCAAGCTACAAGCATTCGTTGCTGGAGGATTTCGCTGTGAACCTGGGCATTTTCGTCTCCTCTCGGAGTGCCTGCCGGCGCACAACTACCGACGGCTGCAGACCGGCGCGTTACGGTCGATCACGATACCGGCCTCGTCGAGGCCCTCCTTGATCGCCCGTAGGCAGTTCATCCACGACCCGTCGTAGTGGCCGATGGTCAATGCATCGGCGCCGCACTGGGCCGAGACCAGGATGCCCTGCTTGACCAGCTCGGGTGTGGCCTTGGGCCGCGGCGAGATGGCCGAGAGGAAGTACTTTTCGATGCCGATGGCGCGACGGATGCTGTGCAGGTACCCTCGCTTCCACTCCATGTGCGCCGGGTCGCCGGTCTGCTCGGAATAGTCCGAACTGCGCACCGAGTCCATGAACTGCCCCACACCCTTCAGATCCAGCCCCATGAGCTCGGGATAGGCCGCATAGTGGTTCAGGCGGACATCGATGCTCGGCTTGGCGGCGTGCACGGCCTGATAGATCTCGGCAAAGAACTCGGTGAGCGAGTCGGTACGGAACTTGAGGAACTGGTACAGCTCTGGAATCTCGGCCAGGAGGGCGGTGCTGGTCATGCTGCTGTGCCAGAGGAGGTTGTTCTCAAAGGCCTGCCTGGCATTGTAGCGGTCGTAGCCGTCTGCCAGCCACTTGAGCCGCGAGACCATGGCCTCCCAGTCGATGCCCTTCTTTTCTGCGGCGGCCTGGCAGTGCTTGCAGAAGCAGCCGCCCAGGACGGTGCCGGTCAGCCGCATCAACTCGTCCGAACTGCCGCTGGTCCATGGCTGGGTACGGCCCGGGTTGAAGCCGAGCACGCAGGTCTGGACATAGTCGATATCATAGTTCTTGGCGAGGTCCACGTAGAGAGCAATGCCGTAGGCGCGGACATCGGGGTTGTTGAAGCAGATTTGCTGGTCGAAAGGATTGCCATAGATATCGCGCTGGACGCAATCGGCCAGTTCGTCGCGGGTGCGCTCTTTATCAACCCAGGTATGCGACAGCTCGGCGCCGACGGTCATGTTGCGGCGCCGCCCGGCGTCGATCATTTCCTGCAACCAATCGCGGCCCTGCAGTTCCGGGTTGTCGCTCGTGCGGGGCTTGATGCGGCTGTTCTCATAGACCTTGGGATCGGGTATCCAGTATGCGCGCGAGTCCTCGGTCCAGTAGACCTTGCGCTTGGGGTTGTGCGGGTAGTAAAAGTCGGTGAGTGGGCGCTTTTCGTCGTGCATGAGAGCGACCAAGTAGATCGAGTTTGTTCGTGTCTCCTCCTGCAGGACGTCCAGCATGTGCTCAATGCCTTCATCCAACAAGTCCCAAGCATAAAGGCTGGCTACCACTTCTCTCCAGTACACAGCATTCCTCCCCTAATGGTTTACAGCTGCGCTGCGATGTCGGCCGCTGCCTCCATGCTAACCTCTTCTACCGGTCATCCTCTCTGTGTCCCCAGTACCTCACAGATACGCTCCGCCACCACCCTCTCCTCCCCCGGCGCGAGGACCTGCGGGTTCAGCACCAGCGCCTCGCCGGTGTGGTCCACGGCGATGCCCGGCTCGCCCTGGCGCAGGGCGCGCACGGCCTCGGCGATGCTCAGGCCCAGGGTGCCGTCCCACTCTACATAGGCGCGGGGGATGGTGTTCGGCTGCACGCCCGGCGGCACGGGGCAGACGCGCCTTACCCGCAGGCCCGGCACTGCGCCGAGCGCTTCCACCCAGTAGGCCACGGTGGCCTCGTAGCGCGCGTCTTCGGCGGCTTGGTCGGTGGCCAGGTAGCGCTCGAGGGCGACGACGAGGCCTATGATCTCTTCCTTGCCCGCCTTCATGGGCCGGCCGAGGGCATAGTTGGGGTTGGCGTTGCGGGCGCAGGCGGCGATCAGGTCCCGGCGCCCCAGAATAAGCCCGCTGGACTGGGGCCCGCCGATAGCCTTGCCGCCGCTAAAGACGACCAGGTCGCCCCCGCGCTCCGCGAAGCGGTGCAGGTTCTCCACCGGCGGCACCTCGGCCGCAGCGTCGACAATCACCGGCAAGCCGTGGCGGTGGGCGATCTCGGCGACCGTCTCCAGGGGCAGCGAGCCCCGCCCGGCAAACTCGGCAAAGTAGGCCACGGCGGCGGTTTGCTCGTCGAGGGCGGCCTCCATCTGCCAGGGGAAGGTCTCCTTGATCCAGCCGAACTCGACCATCTCCACCCCGGCCTGACGGATGGCCTGGTCGTAGCCGTTGCGGTGGTTGCGGTGTATGGCGACTCGGTTGCGCAGGCCGCGCGTATCGGGGAGGCGGGAGATGGCGGCTGGGTCCTCAGCGGCGACGCAGGCGGCAGTGGCCAGGGTGAGGCCGGCGGCGGCGCCGCAGGTCACGTAGGCGGCCTCCACGCCCAGCAGGCGGGCGATGTACTCGCCGCTCTTGGCCAAGAGCTCGTCGAGGTCCACAAAGCTCTTCGCGGCCTCGGCCATGGCCGCCGTGACCTCCGGCGCCATGTGCGAGCCGCCCAGGCGGGTCAGCGTGCCGTGGGCGTTGATCAGCTTGCGCACACCCAGGCGGTCGTAGGGATCGGGCATTGGGCGCCCTCCTGTGCTGGAAGGAATACATGTGGGAACTCGACAATCTTGCGAATGCCACGAGGCGTGCTTGTGTTGCAGGCTTGCAGGCTCAGCGGAATGCCTCTTGATGGGGCGAGTCTTGAGGCTTTCGCGAGGTCCAATTACATGCCGGTCAGGCGCTTGGGCGCTCCTGCGCCAGCCGCTCCATGACCCACATACGGATCAGCGTCTGATAGCCGATGCCCTTTCGCCTGGCAACGATCCGAAGCTGGGCAATGCTCTCAGCGTCGAGGCGCAACGATATCTGGGTCTTGCGCTGCCGCACGTCCTCGAAGGTCACTTCGGCAGGCTCGCTGCCGTCAAGATACTCCGTGGAGTCGTGCGTCGTCCAGAACTCGGCTTCTTCTTGCTCGTTGGCAAACTTGGGTAGCTTTGCCACACTCACCTCACTTGTGCTCCCAATACCGGCGCTCGGCAGGGGTCATGTCCCGAGCAGAGATTATCCTGACGAATCGGCTATCCCAGGCAAAGACGACGAACAAGTAACGCCCATCCTCCGAACGGCTATACAGCAGATACTTGCCCGAGTCGCTCCGGCGCACCTTGTAGGGAGGGTTGAAGAACACCTGCTCCACTTCATCAGGCTCAACTCCGTGCTTGGCGACGATCTTCTCAAGCACCCACTCCGGCCAGATAAAGCCCTCGACGCGAAGTGTCATTCGATGCCTCGTCGCCATTCTTGATCGAAGTACGTAATGCATATACATTGTATATGCATCTGCTGACCTTGTCAAGCAGCAGTATGGATGACCTGCTTGTGGGGTATAGGAACTCGAGGGAACTCTCACGAGTTCCCTCGAGTTCCGCGGAGCTATTCCCCAATTCGCCCCGGCAGGAAGGTCTCGAAGGCGTCGGCATCCACGGCGAGGGCGACCTCGGCGTTGGCCGGCGCACCCTCAGCCGGAGTGCGTGCCAGGGTGGCGCCGGCGGCGTGCCGGCTGTCCAGCTCGACGTCGATGTGCAGCGCCTCCAGGCCCATCAGGTCCCGGCGGATGAGCGAGGCCACGGCCAGGGGATCGTGCAGGTGGGTCCAGCCCCGCGCTTTGAAGGGTGGGTACGCCTCCACCTGGCCGGCGATGGCCTCGTGGAAGGGCGTGCCGCCGGCGCGGATGCGCGTTACCCCCTCCGGGCGGATGCGCACCTGGGTGGTCACGTCGAGGGGCACGAGGGTCACCGGCGCCCCGGCAGAGAGGACGACATGCGCCGCCTCCGGGTCGCACTTGATGTTGTGCTCGGCGTAGGGCAGATGCAGCGCCCCCGGCCCGCGCACGGCGCCGCCCATGATCGTCAGATGGGCCAAGTTCTCCGCCAGGCGCGGCTCGCGCAAAAAGGCCAGGGCCACGTTGGTCAGCGGGCCGACGGCGATCAGGTGAATCCGGCCCGGGTTGGCCATCACCTCGCGGACGATGAAATCCACGGCGTGCTCCGGCGAGGGCTGCAGGGCCTCGTCCTCCGGGCTGAGCAGCCCCTTCCCCTCGTGACCGGCCCAGTAGACCGGCCGCAGCCCGAGGAGGGGCTTCTGAGCGCCCACGCACACGGGCACGTCCGGGCACCCGCGCAGGGCCAGCACCTTGCGCGCCATGCGCGCCCGCAAGAGGACGTCGCCGTAGACGCAGGTCACACCCGCCAGCTCGAGTTCGGGCGAGGTGAGGATTTCGGCCAGGGCCAGGATGTCGTCAACGTCGGTGCCGATGTCGGTGTCAAAGATAACTCGGATAGGCATGGGCTCCTCCGGGGTGGGCCGTAGACAGTGGACAGTGTTCAGCTCACTATCTACGGCCCACCATCCACTGTCCACGGCGTACTCCGTACTGCGTAACCTTGGCTATAGCCACAGCCGTTGCTCCAAGCGACCTTGCGCATTACGCAGTACGTAGTATTGGCTATGCTCTCAGCCTCTACCAAAGCCGACCGGCGTCTTTTCAATCTCCTCAGCGGTGACCTCGCGCCCCAGGTGTTGCGAGAGGAAGATGCCCTCGGTGATCTGGGCCGTCTTGAGGGCGACGCCCGCCGTGTCGATGAGCGGCACGCGGCCGAGCTGCGCCCAGACCCAGTGGCGCTGCGAGTTGTCGTAGCCGGCCTCGAGGGGGTTGCACTGGTGCCAGCGCCAGTCGGCCTGCTTGAGGTCAAAGGTGCCGTCCATCTCCATGTCGGAGAGGGTGGTAAAGTAGCGCAGCGGTTCGATGCGCACGCCGCCGTGGGTGCCGAAGAGGTGGTCGCCGTCCGGCTCGTCGCTGTGGATGGCCCAGGCCTCTTCGAGGAAGTAGGTAAGCCCACCGGCCAGGCGCACCAGGCCCATGCCCAGCTCTTCCACGTTGTACTGGCCGCTCTCTCGCCGCGTCGGGTACATGTTGTCCGTCTTTTGATAGGTCGAACCCGAGACGGTCAGCAGGTCCGGGTTGCCCAGGAGCCAGATGACGCGGGCGATGTGGTAGACGGCCATATCCAGCATGGCGCCGCCGCCCGAGGTAGCGGTGTTCACGAACTGGGCGGTGCCGTAGCCGTCTACGTAGGGGCGCCCGCGGCGGCGGTAGTGGCTCGACTTGGCATAGTAGATCTCGCCCAGTTGGCCGTCCTCCAGCATACGCCGTACGGCCCGCGCCTCGGCGGAGTAGAGGGTGCTGAGCTGGATGTGCAGCTTGCGCCCCAGTTGCCTGGCCGTGTCGTACATGGCCTTGGCCTCGCCGTAGGCCCAAGACATCGGCTTTTCACAATAGACGTCCTTGCCGGCTTGCAGGGCGGCGATGGTCACCGGCGCGTGCAGCTTGTTGTGCAGGCAGACGTCTACACACTGGATATCGTCGCGGGCCAAGAGCTCCCAATAGTCGGTGTAGGTCGAGGGGATGCCGAACTCTTGCGCTACCCGCGCCACCTCATCCGCGCGGATGTCCGCCGCGGCCACGACCTCGGCTTCTGGGATCTCGGCGTACTGCCGCAGATGGTGCTTGCCGATTTGCCCAACCCCGATAATGCCGATGCGTACCTTGTCGCTCATGGAAAGGCTCCTTCTGCTCTGCAATGGGGTGAGATAAACTGAGTATAGGGGGTCTGTAGAAAAGATGCAATTCTGGGGCAGGAGGTGCTGCAATCGCAGCACCTCCTGTTGCATGAAGGGGAATGGTGACGCGCCTATCAGCGCGGCCAGCGGCCATCCAGGCCCGGCATAACTGGGAAGGGGGCGTGCGGCTCGCGCTGATACCAGTATCCGACGGAAGCGATGTCGTCGGTGAGGGGTTCAAACTTGTGGTTGAGCCACCACCCCAGCGCCTGAATGGTGACCCTCAGCTTGTGCTGGAATTGGATGGGATCCATGATGTGCCAGCGGTAGAGACCATGGCGCGGGACCTCTCCGGGCTCTTTGCGCCACAGAGGATAACCCAGGAACGGCGTAGAGTAGGTATCACCAAAGCACCAGGCGCCACCGAAATAGTCCTCCGTCCCTGTGCCACAGATCGTTGGGTATTCCGTATCGCTGTCGATAAAGAACTTGATCTCGCCCTCGCCCCACCAGCCGTTCGAGAACTGGTTCCAGCCCAGGACGGTGCCCACATACTGACCCTGGCCGCTAACCCCATCGAGTATGATGTGTTCAGGGCACTCGCGGCTGGTTGTGGATCGACGCCACTGGGCATGCAGGTAGGCGGCTTGCTCAGGGATGTCGCCGAGAGCGTAGGTGATCTGGTAAAAGAAGCCCTGGATGGGCTCCCAGTACTGGTTCTCGATGGTGATGCGCGCGTGGCACCGGAAGGGCAGGGGCCAGTAGCTGTTGAACCCGCCCGACGGGTTGACCGCCACCGGCAGCGAGTTCACGTTGTAGCGCAGCCCGTGGACATTGGCGAAAAAGTCGCCAAGGGGGACCTCCACCGAAGGAGTCTCTTCATCGTCCCAGAACATGCGCAGAAGGCAAGATCGGTAGGCTTCTGCTTTGACTGTGATCCAGATGTGCTGGATGACGCCCGGCCCTTCGATGTCTGCGAGTGTCGTGGTGCTGCCCGGCTCCAGGGTGATGCAGGGGCGTACCTTCCAGCCCTGACCCAGGAGTGATGACGGATGGGCTTCAGTTTCGGGGGGTGCCTGCCCACCGCTGCCCGGTGCGCCGGTCGGGTTCTCGGCCGATATCGACCGGGTAACCCCCTTTGAGAGCAAAGCGACGTTCCCCAGACCTTTGACCAACCCGGATGTGATGTCCATCTCCTACCTCCATGCTGGCGCAGAGCCACTAATAGTCTGCCGCATTGATTTCGCCGGCCTACATGGCGCCTCTAGCCATCCGGCGCCACCCCTCGGCGCAGCCCTTGGCGCAGCCCTCGGCGCAGCCATCATAATCTCTGCGGGCCATTACTCGCTCTGCTTTTGGATAGCGCTCCAACCCGAGTATTCCCGGAAAGCGCGGAAAAGGGCGACGATGTTTTCAGGAGGGGTCTCCGGCATGATCGAGTGCGACGTGGCGCCGATATAGCCACCGTTGTAGCGGCCAAAGATATCGATCAGATGCTCCACCTCGCGCTCGACATCGGCGACCGTGCCGTGGGGTAGCGTCCCCTGTACGTCGGCCCCACCGTTGAAGCACACATGCCCGCCGAACTCGGCGGCCAGCTTGTCCACGTTCATGGCCATGGGCTGTATCGGGTTCAGCACATCGAGCCCGACCTCTATCAGGTCGCCGATGATGGCTGTCACATTGCCGCAGAGATGCATCCACACGTGGCCGCCACCCGCGTGCACGGCCTCGAACATTTCCTTGTAGCAGGGCTTGTACCACTTGCGCCAGTCGTCCGGGTTCATCAACAGCCCAAGTTGCGTCCCCCAGTCGTCGCTGAAAAAGATCGCATCCACTCCAAGGCGGAGCTGCTCCTGGATGGAGATGATGCTGAACTCGAGGATCTGGTCCCGGAGCTGGGCGAATTCTTGCGGATGGGTGTACGGATCCATGAGCATGTTGTTAAAGCCGCGCAGGAACCACAGCCGCTCAAAGAGTGTAAACCAGACATGGCCGCGCCGGTAGCGGTCCGGGTGCTTGGCAATCTGCGCCTCCACCTGCGCATAGCGCCCGGGAGCGCGTGGGTCAGGCGCCTGGAAGGAGGGCAACGCCTCCCAGCCGCTCTCCATGGGGTGTCCGATGACCCGTGGAAACTCGCGGCACGTCCAGACCACGCCCCACTCGTCGACCCACTCATCCTCCTGTAGGGGCCGATACGGCTCGGGGAAGGCGGTGGGTTTGGGCCCTATCTCCACGAACAGCGGCTGGGCGCCAAAGTGCCCGTTCACCTCCTCTGCGCCGAGCGCCCGGAGTTCGGCCTTCATGGCCTCGATCTGGGCCGGGCTCCAAAACGGCTCCAGTTGCTCTGGTGCGACGCCGAGGCTGTACGGCGTCCATTGCGGCCCCTTGAACTCGATGGCTCTCTTGACGGCTTCTCTTGCGTTCATCATTGGGTATTGCTCCTTGCTAGTGCCGCGCCGCAGAGTCTTGATGAGTAACATGGCGCCGTATGAGGCGAGTCGCACCCATCAGAATCTCGGCGGTGACTATTAGGTTATCCTTTGACTCCGGTGATCACAATGCCCTGGATAAAGTATCTCTGCATGAGTACGAAGCAGACCAAGACCGGCGCCATAACGACGGTGGTGGCAGCCATCATCAGATCCCAGCGCAACCCTCCCAGAGAGGCGCGTGCCTGGAAAGCTGCCAATCCAAGGGAGATGGTAAAGTTCTCTGTAGAGTGCAAGTAGATCAGGGCCGGGAGGTATTCGTTCCAGACGGTGTTGAAGGTAAAGATGGCGACGCTGGCCAACACCGGTTTCGACATAGGCATGATGATCTGCCAGTATATGCGCAGTAGCGATGCGCCATCGACTCTTGCCGCATCATCCATATCCCTGGGGATGGAACTGATGAACTGGCGCATCAGAAAGACATAGAATGGCCCCGCGAACAGACGCGGAACAATCAGCGGCATCAGCGTGTTTACCCACTTGAAATGCCTGAACAGAATGAACTGCGGGATCAGCGTGACGTGATAGGGGAGCATCATGGTTGAGAGCATGATGACGAACAGGACGTTACGCCCCCACCAGCGCAGCCGAGAGAAAGCAAAGCCCGCCAGGGAGCAGGAGATGACCTGGCCGACGATCGAGCACACCACGACGATGCTCGTGTTGGCAAAGAAGCGGCCAAAAGGTACCAACCGCATGGCATCGGGATAGTTGCTCCACGTGATGGGGTTGGGAATCCACTCCGGCGGGTAGTTGTAGACCTGGTGCATGGGCTTGAGCGAAGTCGAGAGTTGCCAGAGAAATGGCAGGACGAAAAGGATACCAGCACCACACAGCAGTATGTGGGTGAGGGCATGGCCGGCGACCTGCCGTGTCGAGCGGCTCGTTAGGCGCTCTCGGAACCACTCGAGCAACCTGCCCTGCTGCCTAGCGCTCGCTGTTGTCATGTTCCTACTTCCTTTCCTATTCCGCCATTCCTTCGTAGTAGACCCACAGCTTTGACGTCCTCATCACAACCAGCGTCAGTACGAGGATGACAAAAAAGAGCACCCAGGCTACTGCTGAGGCATAGCCCATCCGGAACTGCTCAAACCCAAGACGGTAGAGATAGAGCACACAGAACAGAGTAGCGTTCAGCGGGCCACCGCTGGTCATGACATGGCCGAGCACGAACTGCTGCAGCGCGCCAATAATGCCCATCACCACCTGGAAAAAGACGGCTGGGGAGATCATGGGTATCGTGATCGACCAGAGCTTGTTCCAGGCACGGGCACCATCCACTTCCGCTGCTTCATAGAGTTGAGTCGGGACGCCTTGCAGGGCAGCCAGGTAGATGATCACCATACCACCAATGCCCCATGCAGTCGTGATGATCAGAGCGGGCAGGGCCCATGCCTGATCGACCAGCCAGGCAGGCCCACGGACGCCGACTAGCGACAAGAGATAGTTGAACAACCCCAGGTCTGGGGAGAAGAGCCAGCGGTATAGCATAGCCAGCGCTACCCCCGAGATCAGCGAAGGGAGGTAGAACACTGTCCGGTAAATCCGCAAGCCGCGGATAGGCCGGTTGAGCAGCAGTGCGAGTGCCAGGCTACAGACGGTCTGCAGCGGAACGCTGCCCATGGCGAACACAGCACTGACCCTCAGTGAGTGGAAAACCAGTGGATCTTCGTTGAGTATGGCTTGCCAATTCTGCAAGCCAACGAACTTGAGCTGGCCGATCAGGTTCCAGTCTGTGAAGGCGAGCATGGCCGAGGCGAGCATCGGCCCTGCAGTGAGCAGCACAAAGCCCAAGAACCATGGAGAGACGAACAGCCAACCGGCGAGGTTCGCCCGTAACGCCTGCTTCGTCGCTGACGGCCTCCATCGCACCTCTCTCGTTGAAGCCATTTCGGATACACCCTCCCAAAACAACACTGGATTTGGACGCCTTGCATAGACGGGTGACTGATGCGCCCCGTGGCTATGGCAGAACTATTAACCGGTGCGGTGATCGCTAGAGCGGCAGGCGCTGCAGTGGCACGCAACCAGCTTTGGCAATCGATGCCCCAACCGGTAGGCCATGGGCGAGGCAGGATAGCCGCCCGTCATACGCCGATTCTGCGCCTTGGGCGGCGATTGGGTCAACCGCCAGAAGCTCAGGGCGCGGGGCACCCGACTGGGCGCCCCGCGATACCGGCGCGCTCTGCGCTCTCTACAGATTTCCGGCTTTGCGAAGGTCCTCCAAAGCCTTGTTTGCCTCGGGCACGGCGTGCTGCATCATGGCTTCTTCCGCTGTCATCGCGCCCAGGTAAACTTGCGAGATGGCATCGTTCACAATGCGCAGCACCGTTACCCATGCAGCATTGTTCCAGGGGGCAGGGACCTGGAGGTACCGGGCATACTCTACGACGTGCTCATTGTTCTCAGGCGGTTTAGAGTTGAGGAACGCCTCGTGCATGGGCTCGGCATGTGCCTTGAGGGTGGGCATGGACATGCCTTCCTTGTACAGCTCCACATACGCCTCAGGTCCCGAGACCGCCTTGACGAATTCCCATGCATTGTCTGGGTTGGGGCCGTTGACGACGTTCACCGTGCAACACCAGCCAAAGACGCGCGTATTGTCTGCGCCCTCCCACTGCGGATAGGGGGAGACATCCCAGGGGAACTCGCACTGCAGGCGGGTATGCGACCACTGGCACACTGCCATGATGGCCATGCCCATCTTGCCGCTGGGGAAGCCCAGGGGGATGTCCGTCTGGATAGCCGGCGTCGGCTCGACCTTGTGTTTCCAACCCCACTCGGCGAAAAAGTCGATCATCTCCCAGACTTCGGGGCGGTCCAGGTTGACCTTGGTCATCTCCTCATCGTACAGAGGAATACCCAACTGGTCCAGCCAACTCCACCATGTGCCCCAGCCCGGGACCCACACATTCGTCCCCAGCGTGACGGGTCGCGCGTCATCCCATTCCGCGATCTGTTTGCCCTTCTCCAGGACCTGTTGCCAGGTGATGGGCTTCTCTGCAGTGGGGTACTCTACACCCTTCTGGTCGAGCAGGTCCTTGTTGTAGAAGAGCATAAAGATGAAGGCATCCCACGGCAGGCCATAGATCCCATCCTTCTGCCGCCACATGTCGATCCACTGAGGCTCATAGATATCGATGTCAAAGGTGCCGTCGGCATCGATGTAGGGGCTCAGGTTCTTGTAGACGCCCTGCCTTTGATCCGCCACCCAATCCCAGGTTGTCCAGTGTGTGTCCGGCGCGTCGCCTCCTGCGACCATGGCCAGCAGTTTCTCTCGGTGATCCTGGTCTCCGGGCGGCTGGATCCGCTCGACCTCTACATCGGGGAATTTCTGGTTAAAGACGGCGATAGCCTTATCCCAGACGTGGCCGAACGCGGCATTGTGGCGCTCCAGAAAGCGAACTTTGCCGGTCGCTTTTGGGGCCGGCTGGGGCGTATCGCCCCCTGTCGGGCCCTGGGGGGCCGGCGCGTCTGTGGGCTCTACCTGAGCCGGCGAGGGAGCGCACGCTGCCATATAGGCTCCTGCAGCCCCACTCGCAACGAGCGTGGCTGTCCGTGTAAGGAACGTTCGTCTCGAGATTCTCGGCGCCATCATGCAACCTCCTATGCAACTCGAACAAATCGTAACCGGAAATCTGGCGCAACCAATCTTGTACGGCTATCTCTTGCAGGCTTGCCTCTACCCTCCCTTCTCTTCCCTGTACTGCTGGCACCCCCCTTTTTCTCCTCCCAGGCCGCATGGTATAATCCTGGGTATCTCACCCCAGGGCTCCAGGAGCCCTGCACTAAGGCCATGACACAAAAGTGTAGTGCCGCGCAGCCTTTTCCGTGGTAACATGACGCGCTTACACTTCTGTGTCATCAACAGCGGAGGAGTGACCATTGGTCCACTATAGTATAGAGGACCCAGCTCGCGGATTCACGTTCTGCTGTGACAAGTCTGTGCTATAGTGTGACATGTGTATTGATGATGGCTCGGCAGTGCCATCTGCAGGGCACGCTAAGGAGCCCCGGCCCCTGCGCTGACCCCGCAGATCCTGGCAGGGTTTGTACTCTGAGCCTGGACTGTCCAAGCAATATAGGCGAGAGGCGGCACGGAACCGGATATGGACTTGGCTCATCAGATTGAGGATGCTTATAACCATCTCTATGACCTCGTGTATCTGCGCACGCACCCACTCGCTGCACTGCTGGTGTCCGGCTCTGGACTCAGCCGGAAGGACAGGGCTTGGCGCCTGCATCACCTCTTGCTTGAGGCGATTGAGGAGCTGAACCCGGGCCCTCAGGCCCCTGTTTTCTCTAGCGAGTGGCGGCGGCACCGGCTGATGGTCCTTCGCTATGTCGATGGCTTGGATCCACAGTCGGTAGCGGATCAACTGGCCATCGGCCGGCGCCATTTCTACCGTGAGCAAGCTGCGGCGATGGAAGCCATTGCTCAAGTACTATGGGACCGCTACGCGGACCGGACCCCTCAGGCGGCAGAGGCACCCGCGCTGGAGCGGGAGGAGGCGCCTCTCGACAGGCTGGAACTCTTGCGTGTGGAGGCGGCCCGCATCGCCCAGGCTGCTCGCTATACCAACTTGGCTGATGTGCTGGATGGGGTGTTGTCGCTGTGGCAGGAGCAACTGAGGGAGCGGCGGCTGAAGGTCCTGGCGGCGTTGCCCAAGGGCCTGCCGTCTGTTTCGATACAGCGCGTTCTGCTGCGCCAGATGCTGCTGGGCCTGCTTGGCTATATGGTTGAGCGAGAAGAGCAAGCGACGATCCAGGTAGCAGCAAGCACGGAGGAAGAAGGAGTCCGTCTGTCTCTCGCTATCGAGCCCGAGTCCGCTGTGCGCCCGGCCTCCTCAGCCGAAGTGCAGGAGAGCTTGTCTGCCCTGGACGAACTGGCCGAGCTGGCCCACGCTCGCCTCCGGCCTATTCTCGCCAAGAGCGTCGTGATCGGCTTTGAGTTGCGACTGCCCACCGGCTCCGAGCGGAGCATCCTGGTCGTCGATGACAACGAGGATGTCCTCGAACTCTTCCAACGTTACCTGGCGCCCCATCGCTACCAGGTGGTTGTTGCCCGCAGCGCGCGCGAAGCGCTGGACCTGGCGCAGCGTCTGCAGCCCCAGGCGATCACCCTGGATCTGATGATGCCGGAGCGGGACGGTTGGGACCTGCTCCGTGACCTGCTCGATCGGCCCGACACCCGCGATATCCCGGTCATCGTCTGTAGCGTGCTTCGCCAGCGGGAGGCAGCTATCTCCCTGGGCGCGACGGCCTTTCTGAAAAAGCCGGTCAGCGAGGAAGCCCTGCTGCGAGTCCTCATGGCTCTGGATACGCATCAGTAGACAACCGGATGGCTACCGACTGCGGGGTTCTGTGTGATTGCCGGCCTCCGGCCTCCGGTTCCCACTCGTCTCCAGAGCATGCTGCACCCAACGGACGACCTCACCCGGCAGTACCCCACTTCCTTTGGTTGCCAGCATTACCCCAGGCAGAGCGCCGATTGTATCGATCTCATCCCGAGCCGAGACGACGATGATGGGCAGATGGCGCTGCGCTGGGTTGGACCGGATGCGCTCGATGACCTGGGCGCCCGAAGTGTCCGGCAGCACCATGTCCAGGATCACCAGATCGGGCTGGTGATACTGGATCATCTCCAGCCCCTCGTGCCCGCTGTAGGCGCCAATGACCTGGTAACGCCGCACAGGGCTGTCAAGCAGGCGGCCCATCAGCCGGACAAAATCACGGTCGTCGTCGATGATCAGAACCTTGTCCATCTTTTCCCCAAACTGGCGCAGCACATCCAAAAGGCTCTCGCGCGAGACGGGCTTGATAAGGTACCCATCGACGGCCAGTTGCTGCCGCAGCGGTTCCTCCCCGGGGAGTGGGCCGGCCAGGAACGGAGTACGCGGGAGCCCCCAGGTCTGCGACAGCCTTTGCAGTGTCTGGGCGGTAACGTCAACACAGGCTGTGTCGATGATGACCCCTTGCGGCAGCAACTGCTTTGCGGCGCGCTGGCCGCGCTCGAGGTCCTGAGCGATGACCGTCCGGCAACCCCGCACATAGCGGGACAAGAGCGCCGCTGCCGTAGGGCTACGGGTCACAGCCAGAAGGATGGGTTCGCCGTCTTGTGCACTGGGCATCTTGTGCGGCACGTTCTGCAAACGGCTCTTGACCTCGACCATCGGATCCTGCCAGGCTATGGGCAGAGTGAAGTAGAAGGTGCTTCCCTGCCCCGCCTCGCTTTCTACCCAGATGCGGCCCCCGTGTAGCTCCACAAACTGCTTGCTGATGGCCAGGCCCAACCCGGCCCCACCATGACGCCGCCGGGTACTGCCGTCGACTTGCTCGAACTCGGCAAAGATGCGGTCCAGGCTCCCAGTGGGAATACCCACTCCTGTGTCGGCGACAGTAAAAAGGACGTCTTCCCCCTTACGTCGGGCGCTAATCGTCACAGAGCCGCGCTCTGTGAAACGTGCCGCATTGTTCAGCAAGTTGTACAGCACCTGGCGGATACGGCCAGGGTCAACCCACAGCTGTGGTAGATTGGGTTCGATCTCACAATGCAGGGCCAAGCCGCGCGCCTCGACCAGGCTGCGGGCGGCGTTGACGGCCTCCTGCACGAGGGCTGCCAGATCGGTCTCCTCGGGCGAAAGCGCCATCTGCGCCGCCTCGATGCGCGCCAGATCGAGAACGTCGTTGACGAGCGACTGCAGGTGGCGAGCGTTGCGATGAACGATTCCCAGGTCGCGTGCATAGGTGGAAGGAAGTGGGCCGCCATAGTATTCGGGCGCTTGAACCATCAGGTCGGTAAAGCTCACGATCAGATTGAGAGGTGTGCGCAACTCGTGGCTGATGGTCTGGGCGAAATGTTGCTTCAGGCGGCGTGCCTCCTCGGCCTGGTCCCGAGCGACGCTGAGCATATAGTTGGCGCGCTCCAGCCGGTAGGTGGCCTCGTCCAGGGCTTTCAGCGCTCGCCGCAGCTCGGCCTGGCCCTCGCGGGCCCTGCGCTCGTTGGCATGGGCCTGCTCGTATCCACTCCATACCCAGGCCAACGCTGTGTATAGATTGCGCGCCGAGAGCCATGAAGCCAGGCTTATCGATGTGATTACGGCTATCGGAAGCGTTATGCTGATAGAAGGTGATGCCGGATGCAGGTGGCTGGTGCCGGTGATCATGACGAGGCAGCAGGCCAGCCCAGTCGCCACGAATACGCTCAACTGGCTCAGGAGTACGCCGGTAAAGATGACCGGAAGGACGAACAGATAGGCCAGCTCGGCGATATGAAATGTGAGCAAGGCGCAGGTGACGGCGATAAGGGTTCCGGAGACGAGCAGGCCCGCGGCTGCGTTGGGATATCGGTCACGGAGCAGATAAGCAGAGGTGGCGCCTAACACAAGCGCAGAAGCGCCTATCCAGGCGGACAGTGGAGCGCCGCTGCCGGTGTGCGGCCACATGGTGAGCATGAGCCAGATGTAGCCAACCGGCGCCGCGACTGCGGCCAACACCCGCAGCGAATCGGTGCGCAGGTAGGTCAGGTTCTCGCTCATATGGCTCGTTCCGTGCTTTGCGCCCATGTCCCCTCCTCTACGGACCCACTAATCACCAGAAACTAAGTAGGTCGCAGAAAGTTCTTTGCACATTTAGCAAGCGCATTTAACAAAGACGGAGCTGGCGGGTAAACTAGTGGACACCACATCTCGCTAGGAACCCGCCATGCTCCGTACAAGACTGGATGATACTCAATACGCCGAATTGCGCCAACTGGCCCGCCAA
>DAOUGZ010000043.1:0-57264 GCA_034428955.1 Anaerolineae bacterium
CCGGTCAGAACGTTGCGGTCCGGTATGCGCGGCCGCCCTCCCTTCGGCTTGGGCGGCTCCGGAGGGAGCATCGGCTCAATGATCTTCCATAGTCCATCTGGTAGTAGGGGTTTTGCCATAGCCCCTATTGTACCACATTATATTCGGTTTTGTTAGGCGTTCTAAGAAGGCGCAATACGTCCTCATCGTCGTCAATGACCAGAACGGTTTCGATCTCGCCTCCATAGGCTCGGAGTGTGTCCAATAGATCCTGGCGCGTGACCGGCTTGGTGAGGTAGCCCTTGACTCCGGCCAACCTTAGCCTTTGAGACTGGCCGGGCAGAGGGCAGACGACCACGGGGGTGTTGAGGATGGCCTTTTGCTTGGCTGCGCGCTCTAGAAGAGAGGCGGCTTCGGCGCCGAACTCGGCATCGACCACGATACCGAGCGGCTGCAACTCTGCGACCTGGCGAACGGCCTGCTGCAGGTCGCTGGTGCTGACGCAGCGGTAGCCCTCGAGGTGGCGCGAGAAAAGCCGGGCCGCCATCATGCTGGGGGTGAGCAAGAGCACCGGATCGCCTTCGGCTGTGGGGCGCTCCGGCACCGGCCGGGCCTTGATTTGCGCCGGCTGGGGCAGAGTCTGCTCGGTGAGAACAGGCAGAGCGAAGGTCAACTTGGTTCCCAATCCCGGACGGCTCTCCAGCCAGATGCGGCCGCCATGCTCTTGGACGAGGCGTTTGCTGATGGCCAGCCCCAGCCCCGAGCCCTCCTGGGCAGACCGCGTTCCCCGCGTGACGCGCTCAAACTCCTCGAACAGCCGTCGCTGCTGCTCTTCTGGGATGCCCGGGCCCGTATCGCTGACGGAACAAAACACTTCACGCCCATCCGAGTGGGCCGCGATGTCGATGGTGCCCTCATCGGTGTAGCGGATTGCGTTACTCAGCAGGTTCAGGCACACCTGTTTGATGCGTGTGCGATCGACGTAGACATGCGGCAGGGCCGGGGCAAGACGGGTAGTGAGGCTCAGGCCACGGACCTCGGCCATGTTGCGGACCGTAGCGACCGCTTCCTCGACGACGGCTGCCAGGTCTGTATTCACCGGTCGCAGGGCGAACTTGCCGGCCTCGAGCTGCGCCAGATCGAGCACATCGCCGATCAGCTTGTGCAGGTGCTGCGCGCTCTGGTGCACAGCTCCGAGGTCCACCAAGAACCCAGGCGAGAGCACCGTGCCCGGGTAGGCTTGCGGCGTGCTGAACATGACCTCGGTAAAACCTACGATGACGTTTAGCGGGGTGCGCAACTCGTGGCTCACGTTGACGGCAAAGCGTCTCTTGGCCTCCCGAGCGTCGTCGGCGATCCGGCGTGCTTCGGCCAGGCGCTCGTTGGCCAGGGCCAGGCGGGCGTTGGCTTCGTCCATCGCTCGCAGGGCGCGGTTCAGCTCACCCTGACGGTCGCGCACTTCCTCCAGCAGCCTGGTCGCCTGCTGTTGGCTGTGCCAGGCCCACTGAAGGATTGTCCTTCTCCCTCGAGCGGAAATCCACTGTAGAGTCGCGGCAAGCCAGATCAATGCAAGGATAGGGACCAGCAGGTTCGGCACAGGCAGGAAGACACAGAGCACGACGGTGTGCAGAAGCACAGCGGCCAAACTGAGGGTCAGGCTGACGGCCGAGTTGGCGATGACTGCCAGGACGGCAAAGCAGGGCACGGCAGGGCTCGGAATCGTGTGCAGGGCGATGGCAAGGCTGAGCGCCGGCCCCAGCAACAGAACGGCCTTGGTCAGGTTCCGGTGCTTGCCGTTGGCCCAGTAGATGGCGACACTCTCTACCACCAGCGTAAAGAAGACCAGGACTCGCCACCAGCTAAAGCCGCGCCCCGGGGCTACCGACAGCCAAGCGGCACCAGCAACCATGGTCGAGCCCAAGGCGATCATCGAGATCACCTGCTGCTCCAGTTCGTCACTATCCAACGGCTTCCCTTGTGCCATATCCCTGTCCATCAAGCCTCGCACTGTAGCCCTCCAGATCGTGTCCCATCAGCTGGAGCAACATCAGACCTGTTGAGGAGTATACCTTCTTTTGCGAGCAGGGCAACAAGCGAAACAGCTCCGCACGCTGTAGCCTCCGCGCGTCGGGCCAGAATGCGAGTTCCCTTGGGCATTGCCGGAGAAGTGAGCGGAATGGCGAGACTGGCCCTATGCACGGTCCGGACAGGTGAGTGGGCGCGGGGTGGCAGCGACACGCTTGGCGTGACTTGTGGCGTGCGTGCCTCAGCCCGAGGGGCTTGCAGTCAGGTCCCGCCGGTACCAGAGGATGCGGTGAAGGGTACGAAAGCCCAGGCTCCGATAGATGCGGATGGCGGGCGCGTTGTGCTCGTCAACATCGAGTTCGGCGGCTTCGACGAAGCGGCGACGGCAGCGCTGCAGGCAGAGGGAAAGGAGGGCGCGCCCGAGCCCGCGTCCGCGATGGGCGGCGCGCACGCCGATAGGCCCAATGTGGGCTGTCTTGTAGGTGCAGCCGTCGACCGCGCGCTCCAGGAAGCGGACCATGCAGACACCGACGATCTCGCGTTGGCAGGTGGCGAACAGGATGTTTGTGGGCTCGAACTCGGGCCGGTTGACCAAAGCGTTGACGCGTTCGATGCTGGTGGGGCCAACGCCCCAGTGCTCGCGGAAGGTCTCGGTGACAATCTGGGCGTAGGCGGCCTCATCGGTGTGCGGGATAAAGTGGCGCCAGCTATAGCCGGATGGGAAGGCGCGGTGGGGCACGCGCAGCGGTTCCAGCCACATGCGCAGCCAGCGGCGCTCGAGCCGGAAGCCTGTGGCCTCAGCAAAGGCGATGGCTGTGGTGTCATCATCGCGGGCGCGCAGATCTAGAGAGCGCGCTCCCGCGAGGCGCGCATCCTCGACGATGCGCTGCAAGAGTTGCCGGCCTATGCCTCGCCGACGGAAAGCCGGATGGACCAGGCCGTCGACCAGGCACTGGTCGGTGCCGGCGATGAGGGAGCGAACGGCATAGCCGACGAACAGGCCGCCCGCCTCGGCCACGAGGCACTGTTCGTCAGCCTGCGCTCTGCGGGGGAGCCAACGGCGCAGGCTGGCTGCATCACGGGCGCGGGCAGCCTGATCGATCGGCGCCGCTGCCTGGTGCAGGCGAACGATGGCTTCGATATCCTCCTGCGTGAGGTGACGGATCTGGATCTGCAACTCACTTGCACCCGCTTGCGCCAGAATGCGGCGATTCTGGGGCGGGCAACGACAGCCCCAGTGCTGCATACGCTGCGCTCCATTGTACGTCCCGTCGCGTGTGCGTGTCGAAGAGCAGAATGCCTACGCATCTTGCGCACTCTTTTCGATGTGGCTATACTTATCATGGAGAGTAGACGCCGGGCCGCTTGGGGGCACGGCGGAAGCCACACTGCCCCTCGCCGGGGCTTCGGACAGCGCGCACTTGCGCGCTCTTATGCGAAGGAGGGCGCGGACGCCATGGCCAAGACCTACCGACTCGGTGCGATCGGCTTTGCACACATGCACATCAACCACCTTCTCGACGAGTTCGCAAGGCTTCCGAATGTGGAGTGGGTGGCCTGTGCGGATACGGTCCCTACTGTCCCCTCACGGTCGACGCTGCCGAATACGCGCAAGCACAACCTGCAGCGCGCTCATGACGTCACCGGCATCCCGCGGGTGTATGAGGACTATCGCCAGATGCTGGACAGGGAGCACTTTGACGCCATCATCTTTTGCCCAGAGAATGCACGCCATGCCGAGGTTGCTGAGGCCATCGCTGAGAAGGGCGTGCACATGGTGACGGAAAAGCCCATGGCCGCCGACCTCTCGCAGGCGCTGCGCATGGTGCGCGCCGCGCGCGCCAACGACGTGCGGCTTATGGTCAATTGGCCGACGACCTGGTCGCCGGCTATTCGGGCGATGAAGGGCCTGATCGAGCAGGGGATCATCGGCGACGTGTGGGAGGTCAAGTGGCGCAACGGGGCCTCGATGGGTCCGCTCAGCTACTCCGATCCCCAACCCTCAGATGCTGAGAAGGGGGCCGAGTGGTGGCACCAGGAAGCCACGGGCGGCGGCGCTTTGCTCGACTATTGCTGTTATGGAGCCTGCTTGGCGCGCTGGTTTCTGGGCGAACAGGCGGTGGCGGCACTGGGGCTGCGGGCCAACCTCACCAGCCACTATGGCGACGCTGATGACAATGCGGTCATCACCCTGCGCTTCCCCAGGGCGCTGGCTATCCTGGAGGCGACCTGGACGACATGGAACGTGGGGCTGGCTACGGGCCCCATCGTCTACGGTACACGCGGGACTCTGGTGACCGATCAGGAGGTGGTGGAGGTATACACAACGCGCGGCCACGGCCGGGGCGAGCCGGACCAGGTCGTCACGGGTGATCCGCTGCCGGAGGGGCGGGCGACGCTGGCTGAGGAGTTTATCCACCACCTGGAGACGGGCGAGCCGCTGCATCCCACGCTGGATATGATGCACAACCTGGAGGTCATGGCCATTCTCGACGCCGGCATCCGCTCGGCAAAGAGCGGCAAGCTAGAACTGGTCAACGACGCCAATTGGTGCATCGGTTAGGCCGGCGGCCGGTCGTAGTGAGTTGCTGAGCCGGCAAGCGAGCTTTCGCTGCGCATCCCGATATGGCCCAAGGGTGGGGTTGGGCGATGGCGGAGCGAAAAGCCCGGTTGCCGGCTCACAGAGTTGGCAGGCTGCGTGAAGTGCATGCTCGCGCGGCCTTGACACTCACATCCTATACGGGTATAATGGTCGTCGGCGGCCGACAGGTCTGCTGGGAAGTGTCGGAACTGGCAGACGAGCGTGACTTAGGATCACGTGGAGAAATCCGTGAGAGTTCAAGTCTCTCCTTCCCCATGGGCGCCGGCACAATAGGCGAACCGGCGCCACCCGAGCGGAAGTGGCTCAGTGGTAGAGCATCTCCTTGCCAAGGAGAGGGTCGCGGGTTCGAATCCCGTCTTCCGCTCCTACGGTGCTAGTCAGGGCTGGTTCCACAGGAACCAGCTTTTCCTATGTCTGGCCAGTAAGCCCGGTCCATTTGCCGCGCCGTGCGCCTTTACAAGTCACTCGATTGTGCTATAATCCGGCCCGAAAGGAGTTGACTGACTTTGGACGTGACCACAGAGACGGTTGCCCCTCGCGAGATCGAGTTCACGATCCATCCGGAGGCGGAGCAGGTTGACGATGCCAAGCGGAAAGCGGCACGCAATCTGTCAAAGCGTGTTCGCATTCCCGGCTTTCGCCCCGGCAAGGCTCCCTATGCCCTTGTCGAACGTACGGTCGGCAGGGAGTACCTCACCGAGGAGGCTGCCGAACTCCTCGCGCCCGACCTCTACAAGCAGCTCATCGACGAGGGCGGTTACGAGCCCTATGATCGCCCCACGCTGACGATTGCCCAACAGGAGCCTCTGGAGCTCAAGATCCGCGTTCCGCTGCAGCCCATCGCGACCCTGCCGGACTATTGTGCGCTGGAGGTAGAGCCCGAGCCTCCGGTGGAGGTTACGCCGGAGCAGGAGGAGAACCTGCTGAACGAGGTGCGCCAGCAGCATGGCACCTGGGAGCCGGTTGAGCGCCCTGCGCAGATGGGCGATCAGATCACGCTGGATATTCGGGGCACGTCGGATGATGAAGAGGTCTTTGACGAGGAGGGCACCGAACTCACTCTCTCCGAAGCGCTCGCGCCCGAGGGGTTCGCGCGAGAGATCACCGGCATTGAGATCGGGCAGACGCGCCAGTTCACGCTGACGTATCCTGAGGATTACGCCCAGAAGCAACTGGCGGGCAAGACCATCGAATTTACGGTGACGCTGCGTGAACTCAAGGAGCGACGGCTTCCAGAGTTGGATGACGAGTTCGCCAAGTCGGTCGGCGACTTTGACACGCTCGACGAGCTGAAGGAGCGCCTGCGGCAGGGGCTGAAGGCGCAGTTGGAGGCCGAGGCGGAGGACCGCCTGGCGACGCGCGTTCTTGACCAGGTGGTGGAGCGGACCGAGTTCGAGTACCCGAATGTGGCTCTGGAGCAGGAGATCGATCGCCTGCTCAGCCAGCGGGAGAGCCGCCTGCGGCAACAGGGGTTCACGCTGGAGAACTATTTGCGGATCATCCACAAGTCGTTGCCACAGCTACGCGACGAGTTGCGCCCTGAGGCCGAAGAGTCGCTGCGGCGGATGATCGTGTTGCGCGAGGTCGGCCAGAGGGAGAAGGTCGAGGTCACGCCTGAGGACATGATGGCCGAGGTCAACCGCGTGGCTCAGGCCTATGGTGAGCAGGCGCCGGCGATGGTCCAGGCGCTTATGCAGGAGGGCGTTCTCGCTTCCATGCGCAACGACTTGTATGCCCGGCAGGCCCTAAAGCGGCTGGTTGCCGTTGTGATGGGTGAGGCCGAGGGGGCGTGCGCACCGCCCGAAGCCGCCGAGGGGGAGAGTCCTGCTACGGCGGAGGAGACTCCGCCTGAAGAGGCGCCGACAGAGCCCGAGGAGTAGATGGGCCGGCTCGATGGGCGGCAGCCAGATTCCGGCTGCCGCCGGACCTGTTCGTCGATGCCCGCAGCTTGGCGGGCCAGCCTCGCGTGAGGCAGAAGAGTTTGGAGGGTGGGGATGAGTGCTTTGATCCCTATGGTGATCGAAACGACAGGTCGTGGCGAACGCGCCTACGACATCTATTCGCTGTTGCTGAAGGAACGGATCATCTTCCTGGGCACGGCGATAGACGACAACATTGCCAACCTGGTGGTGGCGCAACTGCTGTTCCTCGACCGTGAGGACCCCGAGAAGGAAATCTCGCTTTACATCCACAGCCCGGGCGGGGTGATCTACTCTGGCTTGGCTATTTACGATACGATGCAGAGCATCCGGGCACCTGTATCAACGATTGCTGTGGGTGCTACGGCGAGTATGGCGACCATCCTTTTGGCGGCCGGGACGGCCGGGCGGCGCTTTGCTCTGCCCAATGCCACGGTGCATATGCACCCGGCAGGCGGCGGCGTGCAGGGGTACGCGCCCGACGTCGAGATCCAGGCCCGCGAACTCTTGCGGATGCAGACCAGGATCCAAGAGATCTTGGCGAGCCATACGGGGCAATCTCGCGAGCGCATTGCTGCCGACTTTGACCGGGACTATTACATGGACGCTCCCGGCGCCGTCGAGTATGGCATCGTGGACGAGATCATCCAGGCGACCGCCAAGGCTCCCAAGGGATCTTAGACTTGCTGCCGGCATGCCGATGGTGAGACAGGATCGTGCTGCAATGGCAGTCAATGTACCGGTCTAGAGGATAGGAGAACATGGCAACGCAGGGTTGCTCATTCTGCGGCCGCTCACAAGAGCAGGTGAACCGGCTCATCGCAGGACCCGGCTCAGTGTACATCTGCGATCAGTGTGTGGAACTGTGCAAAGAGATTCTCGACGAGGAGACGGCTGCCGGCGACGTTGAGGAGTCTACGCTCCAGTCGGTGCCGTCACCGGCCGAGATCTATAAGGGGCTGGACCATTACGTCGTAGCCCAGGACCGGGCCAAAAAGGTCCTCTCTGTGGCGGTGTACAACCACTACAAGCGGACTCTGGCCGGTGCCGACCCCGATGATGTCGAGCTGCAGAAGAGCAACATTCTGCTCATTGGGCCGACTGGGTGCGGCAAGACGCTCTTGGCGCAGACGCTGGCCAAGATACTCGATGTCCCTTTCTCGATTGCCGATGCGACATCGCTGACTGAGGCCGGGTATGTTGGTGAGGATGTGGAGAACATCCTGTTGCGCCTTATCCAGGCTGCCGATTTTAACCTGCCGCGAGCCGAGCGCGGGATCATCTATATCGATGAGATCGACAAGATCACGCGCAAGGGCGGAGACAACCCCTCGATTACACGCGATGTATCGGGCGAGGGCGTGCAACAGGCTCTGCTCAAGATCCTGGAAGGGACGGTTGCCAACGTTCCACCGCAGGGTGGGCGAAAGCATCCACACCAGGAGTTCATCCAGTTGAACACGAGCAACATCCTCTTCATCTGTGGCGGCGCTTTCGATGGCCTGGAGGATGTCGTGGCGGAGCGTGTGGGCAAGAAGGGCCAGGTCGGCTTTAGGAGCAAAGAAGAACGCGATGCGACGGGGCTGACGCAGGCAGAGTTGCTGCGGCGGGTCTCAGCCGATGACCTCCTGCAGTTCGGGCTGATCCCCGAGTTCGTGGGGCGCCTGCCGGTTGTGGTGAGCGTGGACCCGCTCGACGAGGAACACCTGATTGAGATCTTGACGCGACCCAAGAATGCTATCGCCAAGCAGTACCAGAGGCTGTTCGCCCTGGATAATGTCGAGCTGACCTTCACGCCGGATGCGCTGCGGGCTACGGCCCAGGAGGCGTTGCGTCACCGGATGGGCGCGCGCGGGTTGCGCACGATTATCGAAGAGACGCTGCTGGATGTGATGTACGCCATTCCATCGCGGCAGGATGTGCGGCGCTGTGTGATCGATGCGGATACCATCCGCCGGCACGGTAGCGCCAAGCTCTATGACGCCAAAGAGAGCCTGGTGGACTGGGAGTTGGGCGAGACGGCCTAGTGCCCAGCCGCGGGTCGGCGCCTGTGGGGTCGGGAATGGAGAAGAGGGGGCAATTCGTCCCCCTTCCTCCGCTCCCGACCCCTTTTTTGTTCTTCCGCCGCGAAAGCATCTGCCGAAGCGGCGCCTTGCTCCTGAGACCGACTTGCATGCTCTGTGGGCTGCTGAGGTGAGCCCTTGTGGGGCAGGTGGGAGCGCGCGTCGCTTGACACGGCGAACGTATGTTCGTATGATGGAGGTGATAAGCGCTTCAGGGAGGAAGGCCATGGACCTGGCGGCAAAGGCGAGTATTCTGGGGCAAGCGGCACAGCACGATATCTGCGCGGCGTGTGGAACGGCGGCAAGCCGCGTGCGCGACGATATTGGGCGCTGGATCTATCCGGCGGCGATCCCGGATGGGCGCAAGGTGATGCTTTACAAGGTGCTGCTCAGCAACGCCTGCGAACGCGACTGCGGCTATTGCGCCAACCGGGCCAGCCGGGACGTAAGGCGTGTGACCTTTACGCCCGACGAGCTGGCGGCGACCTTTGACGAGCTGGTGCGGCGACGGATGGCTACGGGCCTCTTCCTCAGCTCTGGCATCTGCGGCTCGCCTCATCGGACGATGGAGCGTATGATCGCCGCGGTGGAACTCGTGCGGACCAAGTACCATTTTCGCGGCTATGTGCATCTCAAGATACTGCCCGGGGTTGAGCGGGCCGCTATCGAGCGCGCCACCCAACTGGCTCAGCGCGTCTCGGTGAACCTTGAGGCGCCTAACCCTGAGCGGCTGGCGCGGTTGAGCGGCACGAAAGAGTTCCATCATGAGCTGCTCCTGCGCATGCGCTGGGCTTACGAATGCGCGATGGCGCGTGGCGGGAAGGCGGTGGACCAGACGACGCAGTTCGTTGTCGGTGCAGCGGGTGAGGCGGACTATGAGCTTCTCTCGACAACGACCCGCCTGTATGCCGAGTTCAAGTTGGCGCGCGTCTACTATAGCGCCTTTCAGCCCGTGTCCGATACGCCGTTGGAGGGGCGAGCGCCGACGCCGGCCATACGCGAGCACCGGCTCTATCAGTCCGATTTCCTGCTGCGGCAGTACGGGTTCTCGTTCGACGAACTGGTTTTCGACCGGGCTGGGAACCTGCCTCATGCTGCGGATCCCAAGTTGATGTGGGCACAAACCCATCCGGAGTGGTTCCCTGTTGAGGTCAACCGGGCGGACCGCGAATGCCTGTTGCGCGTGCCCGGCATCGGCCCACGATCGGCTGCGCGCATCCTGGCGCTGCGCCGGCAACGAGCGTTCAGGGATGTGGAGTCGCTCAAGCGGTTGGGCATCAACGTGCAGCGCGTTGCGCCCTACATCCTGCTGGCCGGCAAGCGGCCCGTGGCGCAGTTGCCGCTTTGGCCGCTAGAGGCCTTTGCGCAAGGGTAGTGGCTTGCCGAGGAGGGTACGCTCCCCCTTTGGCGACTCGGCGGCGGGCTCCGGCTGTGGTATTATGATGGTGTGTGGTTGCACCGTCCAAGTGCGCCGATGTGGAGGTATCTATTATGGAAGACACGGATCTGTTGCGCGTCGTCGACCTGCACGTCCTGCGGGATGGACGCGAGATATTACGGGGCGTGAACCTGACGGTGGAGCGCGGCAGCGTCCATGCTGTGCTGGGGCTGAACGGCTCGGGCAAATCGACCCTGGCCTACTCGTTGATCGGCAGTGGGGGCTATGCGCCCCGCAAGGGCGAGATCTGGTTCGACGGCGAGGATATCACCGCCTTGAGCGTCAGCGAGCGCGGCAAACGGGGGCTGACCCTGGCCTGGCAGGAGCCTGCGCGTTTTGAGGGGCTGAGCGTTGCGCGCTATATGAGCCTGGGCATGGCCGAGCCCGATATGGAGCGCATTCGGGGTGCCTTGGAGGCGGTGGCGCTGGATGCCGAGGACTATTTGCCACGCTTTGTGGACGAGTCCCTCTCCGGTGGGGAGCGCAAGCGTGTGGAGCTGGCCGCCATCTATGCTATGCGGCCCAAACTGGCGGTGCTCGACGAGCCCGATTCGGGGATCGACATCCTGAGTCTGGAGGACGTCGCTGGGCTGATCCGTCGCATGTCGGAGGAAGGGACGACCGTGCTCCTAATCAGCCATCGTGACGAGGTTGTGGCCGTTGCCGACACAGCGTCGCTGATCTGCGAGGGGCAGATTCAGACAACGGGCGACCCGCGACACGTCTGCGATCGCTACTCTCACTGCTGCCGCCCCTGCGACCGGGCTGCCAAGGTCGAGACGGAGGTTGACTATGAGCGACTTTGAGGCCATCCTGCGAGCCTATGAGGCGGCCGGAGGCAATCCCGAACTGCTCAAGTCGCCCAAAGTGGCGAGCCTGGTCATCAGCGGCAATCAGGTCCTGGGGGCCAACGACGTCGCGGGCCTGGAGGTAATCCCCGAGCCCCTGCCCGATGGCGTCAGGATCAAGGTGTTCGTCGAGCCCGGAGCGGTCATCGAGAATCCGGTGCACATGTGCTTTGGCGTTATTCCCAAGGAAGGCGTGCAGCGTATCCTCTCCACCTATGAGATCGGCGCCGGGGCCAGTGCGCACTTTTTGGCGCACTGTACCTTCCCCAATGCGGTGCGGGTGGAGCATATTATGGATTCGAGCGTGCATGTGGGCTGTGGGGCAACCATGCGCTACAACGAAACCCACTATCATGGCGAGGCCGGGGGTGTGCAGGTCCGGCCGACTGCGCACATTGAGATCGACGAAGGAGGGCGCTACCACTCTGACTTTAGCCAGGCCAAGGGGCGCGTCGGCAAGATGGAGCTGGACTATGTGGTGGATGTGGCGGCCAACGGCCTGGCCGAGTTGACGGCCAAGGCCCTCGGCTATGGCGACGATGAAATCATCGTGAAAGAGACCATCCGCCTGAACGGCCGGGGCTCGCGCGGGCTGGCCAAATCGCGCGTTGCCGTGCGCGACCGGGCGCGGAGTGACGTCTATGCTACCACGGAGGGCCATGCGCCGCAGGCTCGCGGGCATGTGGACTGTGTGGAGATCGTGCGCGACCGGGCCATCGCCAATGCGGTGCCTGTGGTGCGTGTCACCAACGACCAGGCACAGGTGACCCACGAAGCGGCTATCGGTACGGTGGGCAAGAAGGAACTGGAGACAATCATGTCGCGCGGAGTGGATGAGGATGCCGCCGTGGACGTGATTGTGCGCGGTATGTTGGCCGGCTAGCTCTTCTGTGTGGGCTTGGCTGACGCAGGATCCTCGTCTGCCGCATCATCCTCCTGGCCTGGGGGCTCCAGGAACACGGCACGACGGATGGCGCCGTCGCCATATCGGCCGCGGATATCGTCGAGAGCTTGGCTCAGGCGGGTCCAGCGGCCGTCGTCCTGGCCGAACAGGCCCAGTTGATACGACGGCTGCTCGATGAGGCCGCTCATGCTGACGCCGAGCAGGCGGATCGCCGCGTTCGCCCGTCGGGCTCTGCGGAGGAGCTGCTGCGCGTGCTGGTAGATAGTGGGCGCCAGGTTCGTCGGGTGCTCAAGGGTTGCGCGCCGGGTCACGGTAGTGAAATCCGCGTAGCGCAGTTTGATGCCTACGACCTTGCCCTGGAGGCCGGCGCGGCGCAGGCGGGCGCCCACCTCGTCGCTGGCGGCGAGGAGTGCTCTGTCCAGTTCGGCGTCATCGGTGAGGTCGCGGGCAAAGGTCCGTTCGTGGCTCAAGGAGCGGCGTCGCCACTCCGGGGTGACGGGCCGATCGTCGATGCCCCGCGCATGGTTATAGAGTACGCTGCCCTGGCTGCCAAAGGCGTAGGTCAGCGTCCGCTCGGGCACAGAGGCCAGGTCGCCGATAGTCTGCAGGCCGAGGTCGTGCAGACGTCGCGCGGCTACTGCGCCCACGCCCCAGAGCGCCTCCACGGGCAGCGGCGCCAGAAAGTCGGTCTCGCGCCCGGGTGGAACGATGACCAGGCCGCGGGGCTTGTGCAGCCCGGAGGCGATCTTGGCGACGAGCTTGTTGCCGGCCACGCCGACGGAGGCGGGCAGGGAACACTCTGCAAGGACACGCTCCTGCAGGGTCTGGGCGATCTTTTCGGGCGGCCCCCAGAGCCGTTCGCAGCCGGTCACGTCCAAGAACGCCTCGTCGATCGACACGGGCTCGACCAGCGGCGTATACTCCTCGAGGATGCTCATGACCTGGCGTGAGTAGCGCGTGTACTCACGGTGGTGGCCGTGGCGCACGATGGCTTGGGGGCAGAGCCGGAGGGCCTGGAACATGGGCATCGCCGAGCGCACGCCAAAGGCGCGGGCCGCATAGGAAGCCGACGAGACCACACCGCGCTGCGCTGGGTCGCCACCGACGATGATCGGCAGGCCGGCGATAGAGGGGTCGAGCAACTCCTCTACTGAGGCAAAGAAGGCATCGAGGTCGATATGGATGATGTTTCTGAGCCGCTTTTCCATGTTCGGCTTCCTGCGCTGCACTTTGGCCGCTCGCCCCGCCTGGGAGCGTGAGCGGACAGGCTGCCCCGTGGGTTGGTGCGAAGGGAAGGATAGGGCTGCTATGTGTGCTTTTGCTACTCGTCAACGCCTCGAAGATAATGAGTATCGGATGCTGGCGCCGTATGCCGTCAAGAGCCGCGAGAGCCGCGGGCGCGCCCGACCGGTCGACGAGCATGACTATCGCACCGCCTTTCAGCGTGACCGCGATCGCATCGTGCACACAACCGCCTTCAGGCGCCTGGAGTACAAGACTCAGGTCTTTGTGAACTATGAGGGCGACCACTACCGCACGCGGCTCACGCATACCCTCGAGGTTGCCCAGATCGCCCGTACTATCGCCCGGGCGCTGTCTCTGAACGAGGATCTGACGGAGGCCATCGCCCTGGCCCACGACCTGGGGCATACTCCCTTTGGACACGCCGGCGAGGAAGCGCTTCATGAGCTGATGCGCGAGCATGGCGGGTTTAACCACAATGCACAGAGTCTGCGCATCGTCGAGGAACTCGAGAGGCGCTACCCCGATTTCCCTGGCCTGAACCTCACCTGGGAGGTCCGCGAGGGCATCGTGAAGCATACCACGGCCTATGATGCCAGCGACGCCCGTGACTATGAACCAGACAAGCGGGCCTCGTTGGAGGCCCAGGTGGTCAACGTGGCGGACGAGATTGCCTACAACGCGCACGACGTCGACGATGGGCTGCGGTCTGGGCTGATCGAGCCCAGGCAGATGGCCCGTGTCGGCATTTGGGAGCGGGTGTGCGCGGAAATCGATGCCTCGCCGGGCTACCTGTCTGAGATCGACCGACGCCGCGCCATCCGCATCCTGATCGACGCGGAGGTGAGCGATGTGCTCGAGCATAGCGACCGGGCGCTACGCGAGCGGGGGATCGAATCGCCGGAAGCGGCGCGCCGGCAGCCGCTCAACCTGGTCAACTTTTCGCCCGAGATGGCCGGCTGGAACCAAGAGCTGCGAGCCTTTTTGCTGGTCCATCTCTATCGTCACTACCGCGTGATGCGCATGACCGTCAAGGCTCAACGTCTGGTCAAGTCGCTGTATGCTGCGTGTCTGGAGCAGCCCGGCCAGTTGCCCGAAACTACGCAGGCGCGTGTACGCGAAGGGAACCTGCGTCGCGTGATCTGCGATTATGTGGCTGGGATGACCGATCGCTTTGCCCTTGAGGAGTACCGCAAGCTCTTCGACCCGGAGGAGCGTACGTAGATTGGCCGTGCGCGGGAATCGCGCTGGGCTTTTCATGCACGATGGTGCGCCCCTTAGGGGCGCACCATCGTGCATTGGGGCATGCTTTACGCACGCCGCAAGCAAACTGCTGCTATTCGCTCTCCTCGTCGAGGAGGACGGGGGTCAGTTCCACGGAAAAGCTGGTAAAATAGCTCTGCGCCGGGACGTCCCCACCGCCATAGGCCAGGTCGAGGACTTGGCCGTCCAGCTTGAGGGAAGAGGTGCGGATGGAGAAGCGATTGCCCGGCTGAGCGAGCACGACCTCGCCCCGTGAGGCGAGCTTGGCGCGCAGGGCAGGGTCTGCCTGGGCGTGGGCGCTCGCCAGGACGAGCGAGACAGTGCGAATGTCCGTCTTGTCAAAGAGCCAGACCTCAAAGGCGGTGACGCGCTGGACGTCGCCGCCGCCGATTGTCTCGGCCATGCCCAGGCCGCACTCGCCCAAAAAGTCGCCAGTGGGTGACTCGATGCCGAACGACATATCATAGTCAATGTCACCCAGGCTGTAGGTGGCCACAAAGGGGCCCAGGGTTGTGGCCTCGGCGCTGGGGGTAGGCGTGAGCGGAGGAACGTCTCCGACCACGGCAGGTGCTGGTGTGCTGGGCGCAACGGTCGGCTGCGGCATGATGGCCGGTGCGGTTGCTTCTCCGGCGCTGCCGGCTGCCGCTGTGGACAGGCGTGGCTCGGCCTGTGCGCCACCCGCTGCACGTGACTGCAGAAAGTAGACGAGCAACAGCAGCCCCGCCAGGATCACCAGTACCAGAACGACGAGGCCGCAGACTCGCAAGAGGCGGGCGATGACCGTCCCCTGGGATGCCCCCGGCACGGGCGGCGCTACGGGCTCCCCGGGTGCCGGCAGCGTCGTGGGGGAATCGACCAGAGCCGCTACGGCTTGCAGGCGCGCTGCACTCTCGGCATCCTGGGCACTGGCCTGCGCCTGCGCCATCTGCTCGATCTCCTGGCGGAGGGTGGAAGCCGTCTGGCTGCCGGATTCCAGGCGCGCAAGCCGGGCCTGGGCCAGCTCGGCATCCTTGTTCAGAGCGTAGGAGTCGGCGATCAGAGTGATGTAGATGTGCCGGTACTCCTCGGTCAGGTCAGCAGGTGTGGCATCGGTCCACTGCACCGGCCACAGCCACCATCCGAGCACCACAAGCCCCAGGACGGCGCCGACCAGGAATGAGACTGCCAGCGCGATGGGCAGATTGCGTTGGATGACGGCGTAAACTCGAGTCATGTAAGCACCTCTCTCTTTGCCGCAGTGCGACAGCCCGGCCTACCAGGCTACTACCGGCTCCTTTGAGGCCTTGGTCAGTATCTCGATCCCTGTGTCTGTGATTAGCACTAGGTCTTCAATGCGGATACCGCCCCATCCAGGGAGGTAGATACCGGGTTCCACCGTAAGCAACATTCCCGGCTCGAGGCGATCGTCGCTGCGCACGCCCGCGCTCGGCCTCTCATGCACTTCGAGGCCCACGCCGTGGCCCATGCCGTGGCCAAAGGCCTCTCCGTAACCTGCCTCCGCAATAACTTGTCGCGCGATGGCGTCCGCTTCCTTCCCAGTCATGCCGGGGCGAATGCCGGCCTCGGCAGCCTTTTGGGCGGCCAGGACGATGGCGTGGATTTCGCGGAATTTGTCGTCGGGCTGGCCGATGCAGACGGTGCGCGTGATGTCGGAGCAATAGCCCTCGACCTGAGCGCCGAGGTCCAGGACGATCGGCTCGCCGGGCACGATCACACGCTCGCCGGGCACAGCATGGGGCATGGCCCCGTTGGGGCCGCCGGCGGCGATGGTCGGGAAGGCCACATCGTCGGCGCCACGGGTACGCATAAAGGCTTCGATCTCCCAGGCCAACTCGCGCTCGGCCATGCCGGGGCGCAGGATCTCGGGCAACGCGGCGATGACCGCATCTGAGACGGTTACTGCGCGGCGAATCAAGGCCACTTCCTCCGGCGTTTTGACGGCGCGGAGTTCCTCGGCCCAACCCTTGATTGGGACGAGTTCGAGCCCCTCGATGGCCACCAGTTCGCTATACAGGGCATAGCTCACGAAGGGGCTCTCAAAGGCCACGCGCCCGACGCCGGCCTCTTGTACCAGCTCGGCAAATGTCTCAGCGAACGGCTTGGTCAGCTTGTACAGCTCAAAGGCCGGGGCCTGACGCTCAGCCTGCTCGTAGTAGCGAAAATCGGTGATCAGGAAGGCCCGATCTCGCGAGATGAGCAGTTGCCCGTCTTCGCTGGTGAACCCGCTCAGGTAGCGCACGTTGGCGCCCTTGGTGACCAGGAGAGCGTCCACGCCCTCCGCGGCGAGCTTTTCTCTGATCCGAGCGATCCGTGTACCGCTCACTTTGCCTCCTTGTTGGCGGCATCCTCGTTGCCGGTTCCTATCGAGTCCTCGCGGGCCAGCGGGTGAGCGCGGAGGTAGACCCCCCGCACTCGGCTGCGGGAAACGTGGGTATACACCTGAGTCGTCGATAGCTGGGAGTGCCCCAGCAGTTCCTGCACAACGCGCAGGTCGGCCCCACCGTCCAGTAGGTGAGTGGCGAAGGTATGGCGGAGCACATGGGGCGTAACCCGCTTGTTCAGGCCGGCCTTGACCGTGCATTGGTGCAGGATCGACTGCACACTGCGAGCGGTCAGCCGGGTCCCAAAGCGGTTGACGAACAGGGCGCCCGCATCTCTCTGCTTGCCCAGCAGATGCGGTCGCCCCTCCAGCACGTAGCGGCGGAGCCACTCCTGTGCGTGCCGGCCAAGGAGCCCGATGCGCTCCTTGTTCCCTTTGCCCCAGATACGCATCTCGCCACGCTGGGCGTCGTAATGGTCCATGTCCAGGTGCACCAGTTCGCTGACGCGCAGCCCGCCGGCGTAGAGCACTTCCAGGATGGCCCGGTCGCGCAGGCCCTGGGGAGTGGCCGTGTCCGGCTGGCTCAGGAGCGCGACCATCTCTTGGACCGAGAGGATATCCGGCAGGCGCCGCCCGCCCTTGGGTGCGCGCAAAGCCAGAAACGGATGGAAGGCGGCCCAACCTTCGCGCTGCAGGTATGCGCCGAAAGAACGGACCTCGGCTACCCTGCGGGCGATGCTACCCCGGGCATAGTGCTGCGCAGCCAGCCAGGTGATGTACCTGCGCAGCACGCTACGGTCGACATCCTCCCAGGCCGAGACGCCTTCCTGAACGAGGAAGCGCAGGAACTCGCCAACCTCGCGCCCATAGTTGGCCAGGGTATAGTCCGATGCGCTTCGCTCCGCTTCCAGATAACGCAGGAAACCGGTCAGGCATTCGGCCAGCGGCGGTGGAAGATCATCGGGCAGCGGTTTCTGGTGCTTCTTCCGGTCGGGCACCCTCCTCAGCCTCCTCGGCGGGCACTTGCTCTTCGCAGCGCACACACTTGAGCCAGCCGCGCCGCCCTGTGGTGAGCAAGCCTCCACATGAGGGGCAGGGGCGCGCCACCGGCCGGTTCCAGGTACTGAACTCGCACTCTGGATAACTGGCGCATCCATAGAACGTGCGGCCCTTACGAGTGCGACGCTCGACGAGTTCACCCCCGCACTCCGGGCAGGGCACGCCGACCTTGACCAGGTAGGGCTTGGTGTTGCGACAGGTCGGAAAGCTGCTGCAGGCGATGAACTTGCCGTAGCGCCCATGCTTGATGACCATGGCGCCGCCGCACTTTTCGCAGGCTTCGCCCGTGGCCTCGGGCTCTACCCGGACGCTGGGCATCTCCCGCTCGGCCTTGCGCAGCCTGTCTTCGAAGGGGCCGTAGAACTCGCGCAACACCTGCACCCAGTCCAAGGTGCCCTCAGCCACGCGGTCGAGGCTGCCCTCCATCTGCGCCGTAAAGCCGGTATCGACAACCTCTGGAAAGTGTTTCACCAGGAGATCGTTGACCGTGAACCCCAGTTCGGTCGGCACCAGGTAGCGATTCTGAGATTCGACATAACCACGCGCCTGGATAGTGCTGAGGATCGGCGCATAGGTGCTGGGCCGCCCGATTCCCAGAGATTCCAGTTCCTTGACCAGCGAGGCTTCCGTGTAGCGGGGAGGCGGCTGGGTAAAGTGCTGCTCGGGCAGGAGCCGGATGAGGTCTACCTGCTCACCCCGCTCCAGCGGCGGCACCGTGGACCCTTCCTCCTCCGCTGTATCCTCGTCGTCGCGCACTTGCTCATACACCGTCAGGAAACCCGCAAAGCGCAGCACAGAGCCGCTGGCACGGAAGAGATAGCGCCAACTCTCGGCCTGGCGCAGGCTCAGTTCGCCATCAGCCAGGGGGCCCTGCGGGCGCCCGGCCTTGATGTCGGCAGTGGTGGTGTCGTAGACGGCCGGGGACATCTGGCTGGCCACGAAACGCTTCCAGATCAGCTCGTAGAGGCGGAACTGGTCGCGGGTCAGGTGCTGCTTGATGGCTTCCGGCTCTCGCAGGACGGAGGTCGGGCGGATGGCCTCGTGGGCCTCCTGGGCGACCTTGGCCTTGGTCTTGTACACGGGTGGGTGCTCGGGCACAAAGTCGGCGCCGAAGCGCTCGCGGATATAGTCTCTGGCCTCGGACTGGGCCACATCGGAGACCGAGACCGAGTCCGTGCGCATATAGGTGATGAGCCCGACAGTTCCCTCGCCGCCGATGTCCAGCCCCTCATAGAGCTGCTGAGCCACGGCCATGGTGCGGCGGGCCGCGAAACGCAGGCGGCGCGACGCTTCCTGCTGGAGTGTGCTGGTCGTAAAGGGTGGGGCCGGGCTCCGCCGGCGCTGACCGCGCCGGACGCCGGTCACCACATAGGCGGCGCCCTCCAGGTCATCGACGACGGCCTGCGTGGCCGGCTCGTCCTTGAGGTCAACCTCCTGGTCGTCGATGCGGGTGAGCCGCGCCATGAACGTAGGGCGTTTGGGCCTGCTCGGCCGTTTGGCCAGCTCGGCGGCGATGGACCAGTACTCGACCGGCACAAAGGCCTGAATCTCGCGCTCGCGGTCGACGATCAGGCGTACGGCGACTGATTGGACACGGCCGGCAGAGAGGCGACCACGCACCCGTTCCCAGAGCAGGGGGCTGATCTGGTAGCCCACAAGGCGGTCCAGAATCCGGCGGGCCTGCTGTGCGTTCACCAGGTCCATGTCCAGCCCGCGGGGGTGGTTAAAGGCCTCCATGATCGCCGGCTTGGTGATCTCGTGAAAGACGACGCGCTTGGACCGGGATTCGTCCATGTTCGTCGCTTCTATCAGATGCCAGGCGATAGCCTCCCCCTCGCGGTCCGGGTCGGTAGCCAGAAAGACCTCTGCCGACTCGGATACCAGGGCTTGCAGTTCCTTGACTACGTCTCGCTTTTCCCTAGCGACCCGATAGGTGGGGGCAAAATCGTGCTCGACATCGACGCTCAGGCGCGAGCGCAGCAGATCCCGCACGTGGCCCACAGACGCCCTGACCGTGAACCCGGACCCCAGATAGCGCCCGATCGTGCGCGCCTTGGCGGGCGATTCGACGATCACCAGGCGACGTGTGCCCCCGGCACGGCGCGGCTTGCGGCTACCTTGCGCCTGCTTGCGCCCGGCCCTGGGCTTGCGGGCCGCGCCCTCTCGCTGCTTTGGGGAAACCTCTGGACGCGGAAGGCCCTCGTGAGCGGGCGTGATGCCCATACGAAAGAGGGCCGTGCCGCACACGGGGCAGAGGCCACGCGTGGCGGGCGCCCCGCGCTCGGTGAAGACTGCCTTGGGTTCGCGCATTCCGCGCTTTTGGCGGCACTTGACGCAGTAGGCCGACAGTTCTTGCTCCACCGTTTGCCTTTCTGCTGCTAGTGGTCTGTCGCACCGATTTCGATGGCCTGCATGGCGCCTCCAGTTGTCCGGCGCCACACCCATCATGATCTCTGCAGGCCACTACTGGGTGATGAGGGTATGCCCTGACGGTATCGCTATCGGCGACATTCTAGCACATCACAGATGATTCGACAAGGAGAATCGCGTTTCGCGTTTCATCGTTAGGGCAAGAAGCGCCAAAAGACCTCGTTGCCCAGGAGCCGGCCACGGTCTGTGAGGCGGATGTGATCCCCGGCGAGCTCCAGCAGGCCCAAGGCTACGGTCTCGTTGATCGCTTGAGGGTAGAGCTGCAGCGGGTCGACGCCAAAGCGCGCCGCAAAGCACGCCCGCGACACGCCGGCCGTCAGGCGGAGCCCGAGGAACATGGTCTCGGCCCTTTCCAGTTCGGGGCTGATCTCCTCGGACTCGACTACTGGGGAGCGTTCGCCAGCGATACGGTCGATGTACTCGCGGGGGGTGCGCACGTTGCCCAGGCGGCGGCCCTCAACCCAGGAATGGGCAGCGGCTCCACAGCCCGCGTATGGCAGGTTCAGCCAGTAGTTGAGGTTGTGCCGGGACCAGAGGGGTGGGGCGAAGGTGGCCTGGCCTCGGTGGGCCAGGCCCCAGTTCGAGATTTCATAATGGCAGAACCCCGCCTCGCCCAGGCGCTGTTCGGCCTCCTTGTACATGGCGGCGGCCTTTTCGTCATCGGGTGCCGGCAACTCACTGCAGGAGACGCGCGTGGCAAGGGGGGTGCCGGGCTCGAGGCTCAGAGCGTAGAGTGAGAGATGCTGCGGCTCCAGGGCCAGCGCCGCATCCAGGTCGCGCTGCCAGTCCGGCAGCGTCTGGCCGGGAAGAGCATAGATGAGGTCCATGTTGATGTTGTCCAGGCCCGATGCTCGGGCCAAACGGACGGCCTCTGCCGCTTGCTCGGCCGTATGGATGCGGCCGAGGAGCCGCAGAAACGGGGCCTGGAAGCTCTGCACGCCGAGGCTCAGCCGCGTGACACCGACAGCGCGCAGGACTGAGAAGAGGCCGGGAGTGACCGTTCCGGGGTTGGCCTCGATCGTTACCTCGGCTTGTGGGGCCAGGTGGAACGTTTCGTTCACGGTGGCCAGCAGGTGAGCCAGCAACTCTGCCGGAAACACCGTGGGTGTGCCGCCGCCGAGGTAGATCGTATCCAGGTTGGGGCGGCCCCAGTGGGCGCCGACCGTGCGGATCTCGGCCGTCAGGGCTTCAATGTAGGGAGAGTACCACTCTGCGGCGAGGGGGTACGAGGCGAAATCGCAGTAGCTGCACTTGGCTAGGCAGAAGGGTATGTGCAGGTAGAGGCTTGCCGGGGCCTGATAGGCGGCCGGGCTGAGCACCTCGGATGTGGGGTGGTGTGGTTCAGACCCGGCCTCAAGATTCGGCATGGCCATCCGGCTGCTCCAGGAAGCGCAGCCGGGGATGATCCTGCGTGTAGTAGCGGACCTGAGCCGCCAAGTTGGCGTCCGGCGGTAGCGACTTGACGGCGGCCAGGATTTCGCGAGCCGCGCGCATCACAGAGTTGGGCCCAGTCGACGAGGCCCAGGTCAGGGTCACACGATCGGTGCTGACAATGCCCACGATATCGGGCATGACCCGCTCCAGCGAGGCCTCATCGGCCACGGCTACAAAAGAGATGTGCGGCCCGCGCAGCCGCTCGACGGTGACGGTCAGCAACTCGGGCAGGGTGATCGCTGCCCACACCAGGAGCGTTCTGCCGTTCTCGGGCGCCTTTTCCAACTCGACGAGAGGTACCCCGAGCGAATGCGCCATGGCCACGCCCAAGGCCGCCGACTGGAGGTCGAGCGCGACGACGGCGTCGAAATGCAGGGCCCCTTGTAGCCGCAAGGCGTGGAATCGCTGCATTGTCCGGCCGATGTCCTGCTGGCTGACTCGGTCTCGCGGTTGCACAGGGAAGGAGAGACCGTCATCGCCGAGGGAGCCCAGGCAAGCCACACCGTATTCGGCATAGAGGCGGGCCTTGACGTCCCACGGGGCTATGGATGGAAACTCTTGATAGCGCAGCGCGATCTGCAGCGCTTCGTGCAGGTCTCGTGGGTCCTCAGATGTGGGAATGAGCGTTGCGGACTTGGCCAAGGCGGACTCGGCCTCCGACCACTCGCCCAGCCCCAGCTTGCAGCTTCCGAGGAGGTAGTAGAGTTCCCAGTCATCAGGCTGCAGGGCAAGCAGCGGCTGCAGATGCTCGATCGCCGCGGTATGCTCCCCGGCGGAGTAGAGCGCATAGGCCACCTCGTAGCGCACTGCGGGGTCGTCCGGAGACCAGCGCAGGCACTGCTGCAGGGCGGTGATAGCCTCCTGGTACAGGCCCAGGTCCACCAGGACGTGCCCCAGGTTAAAGTAGGCATCGTAGGAGGGCACAAGCGAGGCAGCCGTGCGAAACTCCTCGACTGCCTTGCGCAGCAGGCTTTTCCGCCGGTAATGATACCCGAGAGCGATATGCGCTTCGGCCAGGCCAGGGTCGGCGCGGACGGCTCGCTTGAACTCGCTCATAGCCTCGTCAAGGCGACCAATCTGCTCGAGCGCCTCACCTCGTTCAAGGAAAAAGCCGGCTTCCCCGCGACCCCAATTATCTACCATGATCACCCACTCCCGCTGGACCAAACAACCGTTGCCGGTTGGGCTTTAGTCCATTATACGCTGCTACGAGGGTGCGCGCAAGGCTGACGGTTGGAGTCAGCGCGCCCGCTGTCGACTGCGCTGTGAGGCCTTTTTGATCTCGTCATAGATGCGCTCGATGCTGGAGCGCAGGAAGCGGCGCAGCCGTTCCTCATCGCCCGATGCGATGGGGAAGGCATCGAGGGGCTTGACTCGCTCCACCGTCTCGCGCCGGGTATGCCCCTCCTCGAAGCATTCTTTGACTCGGGTGCGCACATCCAGCAAATAGTCGTAGACCGGCTCTACCAGCTCGAGCCCGCCGGGCTCTCCATGGCCGGGCACCAGGAAATCGATCTCCATGTCGCGGAGGCGCTCCAGCGACTCTAGCCATTGCAGGCAGATCGTATCACCGGCGTAGGGATGGCAGCCATTCACGACCAGATCGCCAGTGAACAGAATTCGCTGCGTTGGGAGGTAGACTCCCAGGGTGGAAGGCGTATGGCCACCAAAGTGCAGCAGACGCACCTCCTGCTCGCCACACCACAGGCTCATCGCCTTGCCTACGGTTATCTCCGGAAGGACGATGCTCACGTCCTCGAACTGGCTGGCCAGGCCGGGGGTTCGCGCCTCGGCGTACTCGATGGCCTTCTCGATCAATGCGGCGCGGTCGAGGCCGTGCAGGTGTTGCCAGGCCGTCTCATGGGCAACGGTCAGCGCCGGCGGCAAGAAGCAGGTGCCGAGGGAATGACCCATATGGTAATCTGTGTTGATACGATAGGCTACGCCGTGAGGCGAGATCTCCTCCACTTGTTGGCGCCACTCCTGCGCTTGCTGGGGGATAAACGGGGCATCGATCAGCACAGCTCCTGCGCTCGTTTCGACCAGACCTACATTGATGCCGAACGCGCTCTTGGCGACATAGACTCCAGGTGCGACCTCCCGGACCACCACAGTTACCTCCCTAGGTTGACCCAAAACCACTGCATTCCACACCAGAGCGACAGGCGCCCCAGCGCGTATGACTAGGCATGGCCGGCCATGCCCCGATCGGCGAGCAGCCAATCGGCGGCCCAGCTCAGGGCCGCGGCTACCTCTGCCGGGGGTATGCCACCGCCCTCGGCGCTCTGTGGGCGCCCGCCGCCTCCGCCGCCATACTTGCTCGTGACCTCTTGCAGTGCCCGGCGCATGTCCAGATCGACATCGGCAGAGCGCATGAAGAACAAGCGGGCAGATGGGGCCTCGCTGGCCAAAAGCGCGATCATGCCGGGCTGAGCCGTCAGCAGGCCGGCCAGCCGCTTGACCTCGGCCGGGGCTCGCTCGGGGAAGGAGCGCACGGCGAGGCAGAACGAGCCGTAGGGGCGAGCGGCCCGGCGCAATCCCTCGGCCTCGTAGATGAGCAATTGTTCCTGCAGTTGTTCCACTTGGCGCCGAGCCTCCTTCTCGCCGGCCAACGTGCGGCGGATAGCCTCCTCCACATCCCGATCGGCGACCGAGAGGTCCCGCGCCAGCGACATGATGGCCACATGCTTCCATTGGTAATCGCCCAGGGCACGCCCGCCACACAGGAACTCGATACGCGTACCCCCCTTGTAGCGCTCCAGGCGGCGGATCTTGACTAGGCCGATTTCGCCGGTGTTGCGGACGTGTGTGCCGCCGCAGGGGGAAGCGTCTACGCCTGCCACTTTGACGATGCGCGGTTGCTCGCCTTTGGTCGGCAGTTTGCGCAGGTTCAGACCGGGGATATCCTCAGGGGCCACGATGAACGCTCGGACGGGTATGGCGGAGGTGACCAGCCGGTTCACTTCCGCCTCCAGCGCCTCAACCTGGACTGAGGAAAGGTCAGCGACGTTCAGATCGATGGTGGCGGATTCACTGCCCAGATGGAACGAGACGGTCTCGGCGCCGAGCTGATCCAGGGCGACGGCTGAGAGAATGTGCTGGCCGGTATGCTGCTGCATGTGGTCGAAGCGACGGGGCCAATCGATCTCCCCGATGACATGGGAATCCGCCGGCCGGCCGGGCAGAACGTGCCAGATCACACCGTCCTCTTCCCGCACGTCCAGGACTCGCAGCCCGCCCAGAGTTCCGAGGTCATGGGGTTGGCCGCCGCCGGTCGGATAGAAGCAGGTCTGGTCGAGGGCTACCTCCCACCCGGCGTCCGATTGGCGGGTGGCGGTGATATGGGCCTCAAAAGTGGTACGGTGGGGGTCGTCGAAGTAGAGCCGTGCCGTCAACTCGTTCCTCCACTTGCTCGCGGTAACAACGTGACGCATTATAGCACAACCTGGCGCCGGTGTCTAAGATTCCCGTGTTACTTGACGACTTGTATTGCCCGGACGCTGACGCGTATGGTACAATAGCCGCTCAGTGGCCATCAAGGCAAGGAGGGTAGATGATCAACCTGGCGGATCTGTTGCAGTCTACGGGCGGTAGCGTGGTGGGGCATGCCTCTGCGACCTGTTTCGACGACTTTTGTTTCGATTCCCGTCAGATCGTGCCGGGTCAACTCTTTGTCGCCGTGCGCACGGCCTGGGGCGATGGGCATGACTATATCGCGGATGTCTGCCGCGGCGGTGCGCGGGGCGTGCTCTGCGAGCGACCTCCCGAGCCCTTGGCGGATGATGTCACCTGCATAGTCGTTGCAGATACGCAGAATGCCCTCGCCGATTGGGCGCGCTTTGTTCTGGCGCGACAGGGGGTTCAGGTGATTGGGATCACGGGCAGCACGGGCAAGACGACGGCGAAAGAGGCGGCAGCCCTGGTGTTGGGGAGGGCACTGCCGGTGTTCAGGAGCCCCGCCAACTATAGCGGACGCTTTGGCCTGCCCATCGCTTTGGGCCGGCTGGGGCCGGAGCATCGCCTGGCCGTGCTTGAGATGGCCTGCGACTCGCCCGGCGAGATGGCCGAGTTGACGCGCCTAGCCAAGCCGCGCCACGGAGTGGTGCTCAACATCGGTGCGGCGCATCTGGAGGCGCTGGGCTCGGTGCAGGGTGTGGCTCTGGAGAAGGGACGGCTGGTGGAGAGCCTGCCGGCGGATGGTTGGGCTGTGTTAAATGCGGATGACCCCCTCGTCGCCGAGATGGCCCAGCACACAGCCGCCCAGGTGCTGACGATCGGTGTCGAAGCGGGCGCCGACGTGCGGGCGAGCGAGTTGCGCAGCGACGAGAACGGTCTGGCTTTCCGGCTTACTGCGCGCGACCGGAGTGTGCCCGTCGCCTGTGAACTGCTGGGGACGCACCATGTATACGCGCTGCTGGCGGCAGCCGCGCTGGGTCTCATTCACGGGTTGAGCCTGGCAGAGATTGCCGCCGCACTGGCTGAACTAAAGCCGCTGCCCGGCCGCCTGCGGCCGCTGGCCGGCCGCGAGGGCAGCCTGGTGCTCGACGATTCCTACAGCTCCACACCGGCCGCTCTGAGGGCGGCCCTGGCCACCCTGGCCGGTCTGCAGCGCCGGCCGCGCATTGCCCTGCTCGGCGACATGGTGGAACTGGGCCGGTATGAGGAAGAGGCTCACCGGGCCGCCGGGCGCCAGGCCGTCGAGGCGGTCGACTTTTTGGTGACGCATGGTGAGAGGATGCATCTGGCGGCACAGGAGGCACTGCGCTGTGGGCTGCCGGCAGACAGGGTGAGGGTTACCTATACAGTGGAAGATGCGGTGCGCGCCGTTGAGCCGCACCTGACGCCAGGCGCGGCGGTGTTGGTCAAGGGCTCCGCCGAGCCTCGGCTGGAGGAGGCGGTGCGCGCGCTGCTGGCGGACCCGGAGAAGAGCAACGAGGTGCTCGTGCGCCAGACCCCCGGCTGGCGTGCCGTCCGCCGCAAGCACCTGCCTCGGCCTACATGGGTCGAGATCGACCTGGAGGCGGTGGCGCACAACGTGCGCGAGCTGTGCGCGCAGGTGGGCCCGCGTGTCCAGCTCATGGCCATACTCAAGGCGGACGGTTATGGCCACGGGGCCATCAAAACGGCGCGCACGGCGCTGAACAACGGCGCCTCGTGGCTCGGTGTGGCCTGCCTGAGCGAGGCGCTGGCTCTGCGCGATGTGGGGATCGAGGCCCCCATCCTGGTCTTGGGCTATACGCCGCCCTGGCAGGCGCGCGAAATGGTGGAGCAGGGAATCAGGGCAACCGTATTCTCGGCAGAGACAGCTGAGGCGCTGGGCAAGGCCGGATTGGAGCTGGGCCGCCCCGCGCGGGTGCACATCAAAGTGGATACGGGAATGGGACGGTTGGGCCTGCTGCCCGCCGATATCCCAGCCTTTGTGCGCATTCTGCAAGCTATACCGGGTCTCGCCGTCGAGGGGCTGTTCACCCACTTGGCCGCGGCCGACAGCGCCGACACGACATACACCCAGGGGCAACTGCGCCAGTTTCAGGTGTTGGTGGCTGAGCTGGAGCGCACGGGGCTGCGCCCACCTCTCGTGCATGCGGCCAACAGCGCGGCGACGCTGGCCTTCCCCGAGGCGCGCTATGATATGGTGCGCGCCGGTATTTCCCTCTATGGACTGAACCCCTCGGCTGAGGTGCCCTGCCCCGCTACGTTCAGGCAGGCGCTGGCGTTCAAGACGCAGATTGCGCAGGTCAAGACGCTCCCCCCAGGCTGCAGCATTAGCTATGGCTGCACCTACCGCACCGAGCGCGAATCGCGCATTGCGGTCATTCCGGTGGGCTATGCCGACGGCTTTCGGCGGGCGCCGCAGCATTGGGGTGAGGTGCTCGTGCGCGGCCACCGTGCGCCGATTGTAGGGCGGGTGTGCATGGACCAGACGATGCTGGACGTGACCGACATCCCCAATGTGCGGCCCGGCGACGAAGTCGTCCTCATTGGGCGACAGGGCGAGGAATGCATCACGGCCGACGAGGTGGCGGCGCGCCTGGGGACGATCAACTATGAGGTCGTATCGGAAATCCTGGCGCGGGTGCCGAGGGTGTAATAGCGGCGCGTTACACAGGCAAGAGTGGATGCCGTGGTGGGGCCTCTTGCCTACAGGCTCCAAACCCGGCGCAGCGACTCGAAGGGCATCGCGCTGTTCATGGCGTGATAGTTCGCCTCGATGCCGGCCTCAGCCGCCGCGGCCACGGGATTGAGGCCGCCCAGCAGGATGATGCCGCACATGTTCAGGTCGACGGGAACCTGGCAGACCGGTTCGCTGGCCTCGCCTAGGAGGAAGAGACCGTTGATGCCGGCCTCTTTCATCTGCCCGGCGACTCTTTCGATCATGGGCCGGCAAGCGCCGGGGAGCTCACGGAAATTAGCCAGGACTCGCCCGGCGCCGGAGCGGCTGGCCCCGGCGACATCCGTCATGCGGGCGCGGATGAACACCTCAGAAGGGTCCAGCGACGAGCCGCTGTAGTGGATGATCTCGACAAAACGGCGGGGGCGGCCACCGCGCAGTTCGAGGATGCCGCCGAAACGCGAGTCCATCGGAATGCCGGCCTTGAGCAGCACTCCGTTCACCGTGACGCTGCAGACGGTGCTGAAAGCGATGCACCCCTCAGGGATGACCGTGTTGCCGAGGCGCTCGCCGGGGTAGGCGAGGCTGACCCAATCGCTGACCGATAGCCCTGCCCTGAAGGCGGGCTCCATCAACCTCAGAGCCTCCTCGAACTGGTCTTGACAAAAGAGGGTGGTGTTCATGACCACGTCGCCGCGCCCCGTGGCGGGATCGAAGGTAGTTCGAAAGGCCATCTCCTTGATGCGCGTGATGACATAACCGACCTTGTCGGCCACCAGCCCGCTCTCGGCTTCCTCACGCCCGAGATCGGTGATAACCCGGCCCTCGCGGCCGACCCGGACGGTCAGCCCCCGCTCATCCATGATCTGGAGGTGATAGCGGACGGCGCGCTCGGTGAGGCTGATGCCATAACCTTCCAGCTCCCGCGCGATGCTGCGCGCCCCCACCGGCTCTGTGGCCTGGCAGAGTATGCGCAGGATCGTGAGCAGCTTGCGCTCGACGTCGTACTGGTCGGTCAAAGCCATATCTCTACAGTCTCCCGTCCATGGTGACCGGGGGCCGCTCCGGGCGGCCGGCCCCGTCGCTGGTTGGCCGCTGTCGGGGGGATTATAGCATGGCTTGCTCTGCCTATCGAATGGCGGCGGCGTACGACTCGGCAGTCGGCTACCTGGCCATACCTGTTTGCTCCTGAGCCGAGATAAGCAGGGACTGCGATGCAGTTCAGCCGATTGCTGCCCGGCTCCGGTTGTGCCAAGCGTCCTTGTGATGCTAATACGCGTAGAGGTTCCCGTAGGGGCGGAGGTGCAGTGGGAACAGCTTGCGATACGTGCCTGCGAGCAGGGCGTCCGGGCTGCCGCCAAAGTGCCCCGTGTAGCGTCGCACGAGCTCCTGCACCTGGCGCCAATCGGCTTCGTCTAGCTCGGCGACGCCGACCTCGCGCCCCAGTTGCCAGGGCTCGATGCGGCCATGTATGTAGATGGCGCCGCCGTGCATGCCCGTGCCGATGTGGTCGGCTCGGTGGACCTTACCCTCCCCCAGGGTCAGGCCGAGGACGAGGATGACCCCACCGGCCATGTACTCGCCCAGGTAGGGCTGCGCCGTTCCGCCGATGACGATCACCGGCTGGCGATTGCCATAGGCCTTCATGTGGATGCCGGCGCGGTAGCCTACGTCGTCTCTGACGAAGATGCTTCCACCATGCATGGAGTAGCCGACAACATCGCCGGCGCGGCCGTGGATGACGATCTCGCCGCTGTTCAGCGTGTTGCCGCAGCCGTCCTGCGCGTTGCCATGCACAGTGAGGGTTGGGCCGTCCATGAAGGCGCCCAGATCGTTCCCCGGCGTGCCGTAGAGATCGATACATACCCGGCGGCGCAGGTTCGTGCCAATGTAGCGTTGCCCGCAGACGTTGCGGATGATCAAATGCGCACAGGTGCTATCCTGCAGGAGCCCGCGAATCTGGTCGTTCAGGTCGCGGTAGTAGACGCCGCGGGCGTCGGCCTCCCTGTGCATGGCGGCAGCCGGCGGACCCGGCCGGCATATGAGTTCGGATACCGAGGGCTCGACCATGGTTACTCTCCCGCTGGGCGCACGCCCAGCACACGCATCTCGCTTTCGCTGAGACCTACCGCGCGAAGGTGCAGCCGGTTCCCACGCAGGCTCTCGAGGGCATTGATGCCCATGCCGCCCAGTAGTTCCTGAATCTCGAGGCTCCAGGCCCGCAGCAGGTTGGCCAAGCGGCGGGCCCCGATATCGGGGTTGATGCGCCGGGTCAGGTAGGGGTTCTGGGTGGCGAGGCCCCACGAGCACTTGCCTGTGTAGCACATCTGGCAAACGTGGCAGCCGAGGGCCACCAGCGCCGCCGTCGCGATGTAGACGGCATCGGCGCCGAGGGCGATGGCCTTTAGCACATCGGCGCTGCTGCGGAAGCCGCCGGCGACGAGGAGCGACACGCGATGGCGGATGTGTTCCTGCCGGAGGCGGGTATCGGCGGCGGCGAGGGCTATCTCGATGGGTATACCCACATGGTCGCGGATGGCTTTAGGGGCGGCGCCGGTTGAGCCTCGCAGGCCATCAATGGCGATATAGTCGGCGCCCGCGCGCACGATGCCGCTGGCGATGGCTGCAACATTGTGCACGGCCGCGATCTTGACGCCTACCGGCTTGCTATAGTTCGTGGCCTCTTTCAGGGCATAGATGAGCTGCGTAAGGTCCTCAATGGAATAGATATCGTGGTGGGGGGCCGGCGACAGCGCATCAGTGCCTGGTGGGATCATGCGCGTCTCGGCGACCTCGTCGCTCACCTTTTCGCCGGGCAGGTGCCCGCCGATGCCCGGCTTGGCGCCCTGGCCGATCTTGATCTCGATCATGCGCCCGGCGGCGAGATAGTCGGGATTGACCCCGAACCGGCCGGAGGCCACCTGGACAATGGCCTGCTCGGCATAGGCGTAGAGGCTCCTGTGCAGGCCACCTTCGCCGGTGTTGAAGAGGGTGCCCGCCTCGGCGGCGGCGCGGGCGAGCGCTGTCTGTGCGGGGAGGCTGATCGAACCGAAGGACATGGCCGAGAACAGGATCGGCACCTGAAGCGGCACCTGAGGCGGCATGTCGGCGATCAGTTCGCCGGTGGCGGGGTTGATCTCCACCCGGTCCGGCTTGGCGCCGATGAAGGTCTGCAGCTCCATTGGCTCGCGCAGGGGGTCGATGGATGGGTTGGTGACCTGACTGGCGTTGAGCAGCAGATGGTCCCAGTAGATGGGGTAGGGCTTGTCGCTGCCCATGCCGGTCAGCAGCACGCCACCCGTCTCGGCCTGCTTGAGGATGTCTTCGATCGTCTCGCCTCGCCAGTTGGCGTTCCGCCGGTATGAGGGTGGAAGCTCGCGCAGGGCCAGTGCCCTAGTGGGGCAAAAAACGACACAGCGGTGGCAGCCGACGCAGCGTATTTCCATGCTACGGATCTCATCGTCCTCGGCGTCATACCTGTGGACGTCGAAGCCGCATTGGCGCACGCAGACTTGGCAGCGGATGCAGCGCTTCGGGTCGCGCTCGATGAGAAAGTGACCGGCGAGATAGCTCTTCATCACGCGGCCACTCCTTCTGAAGATGGGCCGCCGGGGCGGCTGCTCTGCAGCGACCCCTGCTCGACCCGCCCCACGATGGGCTCCCCGCCGAGGGGCGACCAGACGCGCTCAACCTCTGGGGATACGAGGCGGATGGCCGATTCCTCTGAAGAAAGATAGAGGTAGGGGCCGCTGGTAGCCGCTGTGAGGGGGCGCAGGCGCACGCGGTCAGTGAGGCCGATCATCTCGCCGGCATGGGCGATGATGACGCTGAAAGGTCCGTTCATGAGCAAGCTCGGGTAGACCTGGCGTAGTATGCGATGGTAGCGAGCCTTCTGTGGATCGTAGCGCTCGATATCGTCCCACAGCGGCGCTGCCAGGATGGCAGCGGCCGTCCCGATGGGCAGGCGATGCCGGCGCAGCAGGAGGTCGATGGCATAGGCGATGACCTCCGTATCCGTCTCCATCGTACAATGGTAGCCCAGGCTCTCCAGGTAGCGCCGGTTGATGCCGTAGGAAGAGATCTCGCCGTTGTGCACTACAGTCCAATCGAGGATGCCGAAGGGGTGTGCGCCGCCCCACCAGCCTGGCGTGTTGGTGGGGAAGCGGCTGTGGGCTGTCCACATGTAGCCCCGGTACTCGTCGAGGCGGTAGAACTCGGCAATATCCTCGGGAAAGCCCACTCCCTTGAAGATGCCCATGTTGCGGCCGCTGGAGAAGACACAGGCATCAGGGAAGCGCTTGTTGATGCGCATTACATGGTAGACGACATAGTCTCCGATGGCCTGGCCTCTGCCGAACTGGATGTCAGCGGAGACAAAGTAGCGCCACAGCTCGGGTGTATCGTTCAGACCTGCGCCCTGACGAGTGGGGATGGGCTCGCAGACGTGCAGTTGGAAGTGCCCGCCCAGGTAGCCCTCAACGCTCTCGCGCACTGTGGCGTGCATGTACATGATGTGCAGGGCATACCAGTCCGGGAACTCGGGGTAGCAGCCATAAACGGCAAAGCCTGCGCCCAGGCCGTTGCCGCGGTCGTGCATGTTGACCATGGCGGATACCACTCCCTGACCTGAGAAGGCCCTGCCGGTGCGGTCTATTGCGCCAAAGATCGAACAGGCATCGATAACCTTGTCGTCGCCATAGGGGTTGTTGTGTGACTTGTTCATTGTCTGATCCTCAGTGCGGATGCCCACTGCCCAGGGCTGGCGGTGACCGTCGACAAGCTCGACTCTGCGTTGAAGCATAGGTTACCACCCTGTTCACGCGCTCGGAGTGGTCGGCGGCGCCTGTGCCGACTGCGTACCAGGGCGGCATGCGATGCAGCGGTGCAGAGCGTTGGATAAGGGGGCGCAGTGCGGTGAGAGGGAAAGATAGCGCCCCCAATGGTGAGGGCGCTCAGTGCCCTGCCCTCTCCGACGGAGGCGTCATACTGACGTAGGTAACCTATTTCCTACAGTGTAACACACTCTCTGCAGTTCGTCAAGCCTGTGTTGAGTGCAGAGTGTTTCTGTCAGGCGACAGCGGTGGGAGAAGGGACAAAGCATGTTCAGGAGTAGCCCGGGCTCAGGGAGTGCATAGTTTGACACAGATTCGTGCCTCGTCTACAATCAACTCTATTGGTATTGGGCTGGTGTTTGCGGATGAAAGCAGGGAGCACCCTTTGAGAGAGACGATTCGCCTGGGCGAGCGGGATAGCGTTGCCGTTGCCCGCAGCAAGCTGGAGGCGGCTACCTTTCATCGTGTGGCCCTCGTTGTGCCGGCCGGCTGCCAGGCCCTGCGAGACCGGGTCAGTATGGCCCTTATCCGGCGCCAAGCAGAGGCTCTCGCCCTGGACCTGGTGCTCGTTACGCCCAGTGACGAGTTGGCGGACCTGGCACGGCAGGCGGGCCTGAGGGTGTCGTCTTCGGAGGCCGGGGCACAGCGCATGCGACGCGTTCGGGCGCAGGCTGTGCCGATAGCTCATCCTGCACCTCTGCCTTCTCGGCACGTTGGCCAAGGTGGCGAAGGGCAGACGGTGTCCAGCATCAATATAGGGCTTGGATCGAAGGCGCAGATGGCCGCAGTAGCGGCGGCGGGCGCCGTCCTGCTGCTGTGCTTCCTGGCGATGGTCATTATACTGCCTAGTGCCACGGTCGTCCTGGAGCCAGTTGGGGCCAGCGCAACAGCCGAAGTAGATGTCGTCGCCAGCGCCGCTGCGCCGCAGGGAGGGGACTGGGTGCCCGCTCGCGTGGTGGAGATCGAACTGATGGACGTCGAGGCGTCCCAGACGACAGGTCGGCAGAGCGCCCCAGACCAGCGAGCTACGGGCGAAGTCGTGTTTGCCAACAAGTCCACAGAGGCGATCACCGTCACCAAGGGAACAATCGTGCGGACTACCGCCGCCGAGCCCGTGCGCTTTTATACCCTGCTGGACGTGGCGGTCCCGGCGGGCTATGGTGCCGTAGCCCGCGTGCCGATTATGGCCTTCGAGCCTGGGCCGGCCGGCAATGTCGACGCGCTGACTATTCGAGCTGTGGAGGGCGAAATCGGCCTCCAGGTCGATGTGCTGAACGACGAGCCGACGCGCGGCGGCAGTGACAAGCGTGTGAATATTGTGACTGCCGAGGATTGCGACCGTGTGCGCGCCCAACTGTTGCAGCGGATGCAGCAGGATGCCTACAATGCGCTGGTTGGGCAACTGGCGCCCGGCGAATGGGTCCCACCGGATGGCCTGGACCTGGCCATCGTCGATGAGATCTTTGATGCCAGGCCGGCGGAGCCGGCGGACACGCTCAACCTGACCATGACCGTGCGCGTGGCCGGGTTGGCTGTGGATGGGCAGGCGACGCGCGATCTCATCGTCCAGCGCCTCGAGGCCCAGGAGGGCGGGGGGCGCGTGGTGAACAAGGCCACGCTGCAGGTGGACCAGCCCGTGGGCGGGGTCGAAGTGTTGGGGCAGACCATCCATTTCCGTGCGCGTGGCAGTGCCATCCTGGTGGAGCCAATAGACCGCCACGCCGTGGGCACACACCTTGCGGGGCAGCCCCTGCGTGCCGCTACCGAGTGGCTGAGCGGACGTTTTGACCTCCGCGAGGCTCCTGAGGTCCGCATCAGCCCTGCCTGGTGGCCACGGATGCCGTGGCTTAGCGGGCGCATACGCATCGAGTTGGCTGGAGGCGTATGATGCGAATGCTGGCTCTGGATGTCGGTGATCGGCGGGTGGGGGTGGCTGTGAGTGACCCCTTGGGCCTGTGGGCTCGCCCGTTGACCGTTATCACTCGCCGGAGCCGCGCACAGGACTATCAGGCCATAGCGGCGCTCGTCGAGGAGCACGAGGTATCGCGCGTCGTCGTGGGGCATCCCCTGGAACTTCATGGTGCCGTAGGACCACAGGCGCAACGTGTCGAGCGTTATGCCGCCGGCTTGGCCGAGTACCTGCCGGTGCCCTTGGTCTTTTGGGATGAGCGACTGTCGACGGTGGAGGCCGAACGCGTGTTGCACGAGGCCGGCGAAACGACCCGCCAGTACCGTGGCCGTCTGGATGCCGTGGCCGCTGCTGTGATCTTGCAGAGCTACCTTGATGCTGCTCAGGAGGGGGAACGCTCAGTTGAGGGATAAATGGCGAAGCCTCGTGCGCGTCGGGCTGTTCGTGGTTGCCGTTGTGGCAATCCTGGGCATCGCCGGCGCCGGGGTGTACACTGTTCTGCAATTGCGGCCTACCAACGAGCCCACCCCACCTGTAGAGGCCGACGAACCCGAACAGCCCAGATCTCTGACGCAAGTAGTGCTCGGGCTGTACCTGTCTCTTCGCCAGGCTGATGTGAAGGAGCCGGCCAAGCCGGGTGATAACCGTCAGGTCGAGTTCAGCATCGCCGCCGGCGAAACAGCGAGCACGATCGGCGCCCGCCTGGAGATGCTGGGGTTGGTGCGCGATGCCGGGCTCTTTAGTGCCCTGGTCCGCTACCGTGGGGTCGATAATGCGCTCGAGGCCGGCGACTATGTCCTCTCGCCGAGTATGAATCTGGAGCAAGTGGTCTCTGAGATCCAGAACGGGCGGGCCAAGGTGGTTACGGTGACCATCCCTGAGGGGTGGCGCCTGGAGCAGGTGGCGGCCGCCCTGGCCAAAGCGGGGCTTGGCAGCGAAGCCGAGTTCCTGGCGCTGATGCGCCGCTCGGACTATCCGTATCCCTGGCTGCAGGAGCGCCCGGTGGGTGCGCCGAACGACTTGGAGGGTTTTCTCTTTCCGGACACCTACCGCATTCCCGCCGGCATGAAACCTCCCGACGTCATCGATATGATGTTGCGCAACTTTGAGCGGCGGGTGACGCCCGAACTGCGAGAGAAACTGGCCAGCCATGGGATGAGCTTCTATGAGGCCATCGTGCTCGCCTCTATTGTGGAGCGGGAGGCCGTGGTTGACGCAGAGCGCCCGGTGATTGCTGCCGTCTTTCTCAGGCGCATCGAGCAGGGGATGTATCTGCAGGCGGACCCTACGGTCTCTTATGCCAAGGGGTACAACGAGGAGCACGACCATTGGTGGATGCCGATGCAGGTCGAGGATACTCAGGCTGTCGTGTCTCCGTACAATACGTTCCTGCACGGCGGGCTTACCCCTGGGCCGATCTGCAGCCCGGGTCTGGCGGCTATCGAAGGGGTGGCCAACCCGGCTGCGTGTGACTATCTCTTTTTCGTTTCCAAGGGTGACGGCTCGCATGCCTTCGCCCGGACCTTTGAAGAGCACCTGCAGAATATGGAGCAGTATCATAACCAGTAGGCAGGACGAGTCGCGAGAGGGGCCAGGTCAGGCGATGGGTGCTCCGTTGCCTGCCTGGCCTCGTTCTGTGCCGGGGTCTGCAGCTTGGCAGTGCCCGAGGCCTTGGCAGGAAAGCCTGGTCAAGCGGTGCCACGGTATCCGCCAGGGTCTGACGAGGCGCCGACTGACCCTGGGCCCGCTTCGCAGGCGGGCGAAGCCTTGAGGGGCCGAACGATGCGTACAGTTGATATCATCGCCGACAAACGAGACGGGAAAAGCCTCTCCAGAGAGGAGATCGAGTATTTCGTCTCCGGGTACACTCGCGGGGATGTGCCGGACTATCAGGCTGCCGCCTGGCTGATGGCCGTCCTCTTGCGGGGCATGACGACGCGCGAGGTCGTCGATCTGACGACCGTCATGGCCACTTCGGGGCGTGTGCTCTCCCTGCGGGAGGCGGCGCCCCTTGTCGCCGACAAGCATTCGACAGGCGGGGTGGGGGACAAAACGACCCTGGTCGTGGCGCCGATAGTCGCGGCGGCAGGGCTGCCGGTGGCCAAGATGTCGGGCCGCGGCCTAGGCTTTACGGGCGGCACGTTGGACAAGCTGGAGTCCATCCCCGGATTCCAGGTCGGCCTCAGTGTGCAGCATTTGTCGCAACAGGTGGCCCGACATGGGATTGTCATCGCCGGGCAGAGCAGCGAGCTGGCGCCGGCCGACGGCAAGCTCTACGCACTGCGCGATGTGACGGCTACCGTCCCCAGTATTCCGCTGATTGCCTCATCGATCATGAGCAAAAAGATCGCTGCCGGTGCTGATGTCATCGTCCTGGATGTCAAGGTGGGCTCGGGCGCCTTTATGAAGACCGTGGAAGAAGCCCGCGCGCTGGCGGAGTTGATGGTGCAGATCGGCAAGGGGGTGAGGCGCCGGATTGTGGCCGTACTTGCCGGTATGGATCAGCCCCTGGGCATGGCTGTCGGCAATGCGCTCGAGGTCCGCGAGGCGATTGACGCCCTGCATGGGCATGGGCCACGTGACCTGGTCGAGCATTGCCTGGTCTTGTCGGCGCATATGTTGTTGCTTGGTGGGCGCGCCCCAGACCTGAAGCGGGCGCGCGCGTTGGCCCTGGAAGCCCTGGATTCGGGGCAGGCGCTGGCCAAGTTTCGCGTGTTGGTACGCGCCCAGGGTGGCGACGAGCGGGTGGCCGACGAGCCGGAGGCCGTGTTGCCCGCGGCGCCCTTGGTGGCACCGGTCCCGGCAGAGCGGCGAGGGTACGTGGCGCGCGTGGATGCCCAACAGGTGGGCCTGGCGACGATGGCCCTTGGGGCCGGGCGCGAGAAAAAGGGCGACCCGGTCGACCATCGCGTCGGCGTGGTGCTGCACAAAAAGGTGGGCGATCTCGTAGAGCCGGGCGAGCCCCTCTTTACCGTGCATGCAACCGGCAAAGAGGCCTGGGAGGCCGCCGCGCGGGACCTGCTGGCCGCCTATGCCTGGAGTGCAGAGCCGGTCGCCGCGCCGGAGGTCGTCTTTGACGTGATCCGTTAGGGCCGGGTTACCAGGTGGCCCTGGCCCGGTCTTGGATGACGCGCTCGTAAGTAGATACCGTCTGCCGGGCGATGGTGTTCCAGTTGTACTGCTCCAGGACGACTCGGTAGGCATTCTCCGCCCGTTGGTGTGCCCAGTCCGGACGCTTGAGGGTGTGCACGATGCCCCAGGCTAGGGACTCTGGGTTGTTGGGGTAGACGGTTATGCCGGTTTCGGCGTGCTTGACGACTTCGGCCAGGCCGCCGACCTCGCTCACGACGACCGGCGTCTTGGCAGCCATGGCTTGCAAGGCGACGATGCCGAAGGGCTCGTAGAGGCTGGGGAAGACGGCGCAATTGGCGACACAGTAGAGCCGGTCTCGGTCTTCATCGGGGATAAAGCCGGTGAACAGGATCTTGTTGGCGACCCCCAGATCCCAGGCGCGGTGACGCAGTTCGTTGCCGTAGGCCCCCGAGCCGGCGATGACGAACTTGGCACGGGGGAACTCGCTTAGGATGCGTGGCACCGCCTCGACGAGCACGCCGACGCCCTTTTCGTGCACCACCCGCCCCACGTTGAAGACGATCTCTTCATCGGGCAGGGCATACATAGCGCGGAAAGCAGAGAGGTCCTGCCCCTGCCAGCGGGCAAAAGCGTCGGCATTGACCCCGTTGGGGATGACATCGATCTTGTCCGCCGGTGCCTGGAAAAAGCTGCGTACCTCACTGGCCATGTACTGGCTGGCGCAGATGACCCGCCAGGCCTCATAGGTCAGCCACCACTCGACGTTGTTGATCGCCTGCTGTGTCTCGCCGGCCAGGTGGCCCCGACCGCGCCCGCGTTCGGTAGCATGGATGGTGGCGATAAGTGGCGTTTTGAAGCTACGCTTGAGAGCCACGGGCGCAAAGGCCACGAGCCAGTCGTGAGCGTGGATCAGATCGAAGGGGCCGCTGGCTCGCCAGAGGGTCTCCGCGTGCTTTTCCAGGACCAGGTTCGTTTGCCAGGCACAGGTGTGGGTATCGGAGGCAAAGGTCGGTGGGTCGATGCGGTGAACCCAGTAATTGTCCCCGCGTTCCTCGCTGGGGCCGCCGGACCAGCGAGGGGTCACGAGGTGCACTTCCACGCCCTGACGGCCCAGGGCAGGCACCAGGTTCGCAACATGCTCGCCGAGCCCGCCCACGACGTGAGGCGGGTATTCCCAAGAGAACATTAGCACGCGCACGGTTGGCTGTTCCCTCCTGGTAGAACGGCTATCGGCTATCAGCCAATGTCTTGCTAGCAAGAATCCGGCCCCCACGGTTCCAAATGGGGGAGGGGGATAGTTGGTGCCTGCCCACTCCTGATACCGGAGCACGAGGAGGCCGCTGATAGCCGATAGTCTATTCCTCCTGTTGCCAGCCGGTCTCCAGGCCTGCCTCGATGAAACCCGCTATGGCGTCCTCATACTCCTCGCTCGTGACCTTGCGCCCGAGCAGCGGGTGGCCGACGGCCCGATGAGCCGGAAAGTACTGGCTCATGATGCTGATGTACAGTTCCGTGGAGAGGTTCTCGGCTAGCCAAGCCGCGACCTCGCGGCTGCCCGCCAAGCCGCCCGGTAATACGAGATGGCGTACGATCATCCCGCGCACGGCCAGCCCAGCCGAGTCGAAGATGAGCCGGCCCCCTACCTGGCGGAACATTTCCTGCAGCGCCGTCCGGTTGTGCCGGACATAGTCGCGATAGCCGGACATCTCGCGGGCCACGGCGTCGTCAGCGTACTTGGCATCGGGCAGGTAGATATCGACGACATCCTCCAAGAGCTGCAGCGTCTCGACTGTATCGTAGCCGCTGGTGTTGTAGAGCAGGGGCAGCCGGAACCCCTGGGGGACGGCCATCTGCAACGCCCCCAGCACCTGGGGCACGAAATGGGTGGCGGTCACCAGGTTGATGTTGTGGCAACCCCGCCGCTCGAGTTCGAGCATCATGGAGGCCAGTTCGCTCTCGGTCACGTCCCGGCCGACGCCCAGTTGGCTGATGGGATAGTTCTGGCAAAAGATGCAGGATGCTGTGCAGCCGGAGAAAAAGATCGTGCCCGAACCGCGCTTGCCGCTGATGGGTGGTTCTTCCCAGAAATGGCTGTTCCAGCTCGCCACGCGTGCCAGCGGCCCCGAACGGCAAAAGCCGAGCCGGCCCGCCAGACGGTCCACACCACACTCCCGCGGGCAGAGCGTGCAATTGGCGAGCCGGCCGCGAGCCTTTTCGGCGCGCGCAGCCAGCTCGCCGCTTTCGTACAAGCGCAAGTAGGATGGATACTGAGGCATCAGGCCCTACCACGCATGCTGCTGGGCCTGGCCTTGCGGCTCTCGATGGCGCGATACTTTTCCCACTCTGGGATATCCTGTTCGCCCTCCAGGCTGTGCCGTAGTTCCAGGATCTGGTCGCGCAGGAGGGCGGCCTTCTCGAACTCGAGCGCGGCGGCAGCGTCGCGCATCTGCGCCTCCAGCTCGCTGATCAGACGCCCAACCTCGTCGTGCGGAATATCCTGCAGCGAGCCGGCCGCCTGTTCGCTCTTGTCCGCGCGGACCTGCGACGTGAGGTCGCGGATCTGCTTCACGATGCTGGCTGGAACGATGCCGTGCTCCTCATTGTGCCGTTGCTGGATGCGGCGGCGGCGGTTTGTCTCTTCGATGGCCTCTCGCATCGACTGGGTGATCGTATCCGCATACATGATCACCTGGCCGTTGACGTGGCGTGCTGCCCGGCCGATCGTCTGGATGAGCGACGTTGCGGAACGCAAAAAGCCTTCCTTATCCGCGTCCAGGATGGCAACAAGCGACACCTCCGGCAGGTCCAGCCCTTCGCGCAGCAAGTTGATGCCCACGACGACATCATACTCACCTAGGCGCAGGTCGCGCAGGATCTCGACGCGCTCGAGGGTGACAATCTCGGAGTGCAGGTAGTGCACCTTGATCCCCATCTCGCGCAAATAGTCGGAGAGGTCCTCAGCCATGCGCTTGGTGAGTGTGGTCACCAGCACACGTTCGTGTCGTTCGATGCGGCGGTTGATCTCGCCGATGAGGTCGTCGATCTGCCCCTTGGTGGGGCGCACGACCACCTCGGGGTCGATCAGACCAGTCGGGCGGATGATCTGCTCGACGATCTGCCGGCTGTGCTCGCGCTCGTAGGGGCCCGGCGTGGCTGATGTGTAGATCACCGACTTGACCCGTTGCTCGAACTCGTCAAAGGTCAGCGGCCGGTTGTCGAGCGCCGACGGCAGGCGGAACCCATAATCGACCAAGACCTCTTTGCGCGCCCGATCGCCGTTGTACATGCCCCGGATCTGCGGCACGGTCATGTGCGACTCGTCGATGATCAGCAAATAGTCGTCTGGGAAATAGTCGAGCAGCGTCCAGGGAGCGTCGCCGGCCTGGCGGCGAGCCAGGTGCCGCGAATAGTTCTCGATCCCCGAGCAGTAGCCGACCTCGCGCAGCATCTCCAGGTCGTAGCGCGTGCGCTGCTCCAAGCGCTGCGCTTCCAGCAGCTTGTCTTGCCCGCGAAGCTCGGCCAGGCGAGCGTCGAGTTCGCTCTCAATGTCGCTTAGGGCCGGGGCGAGCTTTTCCTGGGGCGTGACAAAGTGCTTGGCCGGGTAGATGTCCAGCGTCGGGTGCTCCGCCAGGACCTCTCCCGTCAGCGGGTCCACCTCCAGCAAGCGCTCGATCTCATCGCCCCAGTATTCGATGCGGTAGGCCGTTTCGCCGTAAGCGGGCTGGACCTCTACCGTGTCGCCACGCACGCGAAACTTGCCCAAGGAGAGCGCCGTGTCGTTCCGCTCATAGTGGATATCCACGAGATGGCGCAGAACCTTGCTGCGACCGCGAACCTCGCCCTGGCTGAGGTGCAACACCTCGCGGCCGTAATCCTCCGGACTGCCCAGGCCATAGATGCAAGAGACAGACGCCACAATGACGACATCTCGCCGGCTAAACAGAGCCGATGTGGCCGCCAGGCGCAGCCGTTCTATCTCTTCATTGATGGAGGCATCCTTTTCGATATATGTATCCGTCCGCGGCAGGTAGGCTTCGGGCTGATAGTAATCGTAGTAAGAGACAAAATAGCCGACCGCATTGTGCGGAAAGAATTCCTTGAACTCGGCATAGAGTTGCGCCGCGAGCGTCTTGTTGTGCGCGACGACGAGCGTTGGCCGCTGGACGCGCTCAATTACGTTCGCCATGACGAACGTCTTGCCCGTGCCCGTTGCGCCGAGCAGCGTTTGGTGTTCATATCCCTGCTCCAGGCCGCTGACCAACTGCTCAATGGCCTGGGGCTGGTCCCCTGTGGGGCGCATATCGGAGACTAGTCTAAACTCTGCCATAACACATCCGTCCCTGGCCGCATCCTTCCGCGCCGAACCTGCTCAGCGCCTTCAGACGTCAAAGCGAGTGAGCCAGCCAACGAGCCAGCCACTCGCCGAGTATCATCGTCGCAGCCCGCAGGCCGCGACAGCCTTCCTCCGTATGTACGCTACGAGGCGCTACAAGAGGTCAAGGCATCACCTGGCCGAGAACTGTCTGCCAGAAGAAGCCGTTCTGTAGAGCGAGGAAGAGTTGCAGACCGGGTTTGCTTTCTGCCTGGAGGCTGTGGTAAGTAACCGGGAAGCTGACTGCGCTGACGACCACAGCCAGGACAAAGGTTGATGGCCGCACATCAAACGGGTCGCCGCGCTGGTAAGCATCGTACCACTGCTTGGCGATAACGCCAACGACCCCGGCCGCATAGACTACCAGAGGCCAAATGTCGCGTTGCCAATCCCAACTCACAGCGCCCACGGTGGGTGCTGCCGCATCTCCCCTTGGGCTACGAATAGGTGCCCGGAGATCGAAATAGTTCAGCACGCTTTTGCCGACTTGAGCTGGCATGAGGTCCTCCACGGATCGCGGCGACACCGGCACAGGGTTATCCTACCACAACGTCACAGATGAGTCGATTATAACATGGTTGAGCCTTCGTTGCAACGATTTGAGGGCAAGGGCGGGGTTTGGGTAGGTTGACGGGTGCGGGGCAGAGTTTCGGTGACTCTGCCCCGCACCCGCTAACTCACCGGCAGGCGCTAGAGGCCAAGCGGTGGGGGCGCCTAGTGCTGTGCCGCACAAGTTCTGATGAGTAACATGGCGCCGCATGGGGCAAGTCGCATCCATCAGAATCTCTGCGGTGCACTACTAGGTCGCGTGGTTTCGCTTGTTGAGCAGATAGAGGGCACGCAGGTTTGCTTGATGGAGCTGGGTTACCAGGCCATCGAGGGGAATGCGTGATCGGCCGCAAGCTTCGATGTCGATCTTGCGCAGATCCGTCTCGCTGCCGCCGCGCCTGACGATCTCTTCCACGCGCCTCTTGATGTTGTCGAGGTAACGGACGCTGGTTTCAATCGTCTCAGCGACCTCGCCGCGCAGCAGAATATCCCCATGCCCCTGGACGATGATCTCCGGTTTGAGGGTGAGAACCTCGGCCAGCGAGGAGCGCAGTTCCTCGCGGCTGCCCCATGGGATGTACGGTACGGGCATGACTGCATCGCCGGAAAACAGGATGCGGTCACCCTCGATCAGGACGCCTATGGAATCGCTCGTGTGGCCGGGCAGGTGAACGAGCCGTAGTGAGCGGCCATCGACATGCAGATGCATCTCCTCATCGAACACCACATCCGGCAGCCGGAGCGTGACGTCCCTGAGGGCCAGCGTATGCTGCTTGGCTTCGGCCAGGCGTTTCTCTCCAAATCGTTGGAGTGCATTGCGGCAGGCCCAGTGGCTGATCACCGTCGCACCGGGGAAGAAGCAGTTCCCGTAGGTGTGGTCACCATGAAAGTGCGTGTTGATGACGAATCGTGCGCCTGGGATGCCCCGCTCGGTTATGAACCGTGCGAGTTCTGCAGTCTCCTCAGGGAAGGGGAGGGTGTCGATAATGATTGCACCGCTAGGCAACAGAACAATTCCCGCTGCAGCCTGCGCATAGGCGTCGCTGTAGAAGACATACGTATCTTCAGCGACTCGTTCGCGCTTCACGCAGTCCACCTCCTTACTAGCGGATGGCGAGCATATCACATAAGGAGGGAGATGTCAAGGAAGTGGCTGTTTGTTGCAGGGACGCCGATTTTTGTTGCCTTCTTTTGACATTTCAGGGATGCGTTGTTACAATGAGCGGGCAACCCGCCAGTGGGAAGGTGAGGGCTGCGAAGCAGCGGCGGCGGGGACTCCTCGTGCAGTTCGCCGGAGGTGGCACCCTTTGATCCTGGAAAAGATTCGCCAGGTTTACCCTACGCTGACCAAGAGTCAGAAAAAGTTGGCGGACTTTATCGCCAATTCGTATCAGGAAGCGGCCTTTATGACGGCTTCGCGGATGGCCCGGCGCCTTGGCGTTAATGAGGCTACGGTGATCCGCTTTGCGCAGCGCCTGGGGTATCCGGGCTACCCAGAGTTGATCCGCGATGTACAGGCCGTGGTGCAGGGCGAACTTGGGGCGCGGGGTGAGGAGGATGCTGCCATCGAGGGAGCATTCCTGACGGCGCTGAACAGCGAGGTCGAGAACCTCAGCCGAGCGGTGGGGCATGTCTCGCCGCAACTCGCTCACCGCCTTGTCACGCTCATCCGCGGGATGCGCCGCGCTTACATAGCGGGGCAGGGGGCCTCCTTCCACCTGGCCGGTCTGTTGGCCGTGGGTCTGGCCGACCTGGGTCTCGACGCCCAGGTGGTGCCGGGCGATGCGGAGAGCCTGGCGCTGGCCCTCGGAAAGGTGGAGAGCGGGGATGTGTTCGTCGGAGTAACCGCCACGACAGATTGCCCCGAGATCGCGCGGGCTATTGAGATGGCGCGCGAGCAGGGGGCACGAACCCTCGCGGTGAGCGGCCCACCAATCAGCCGGGCGGCCCAGGCGGCGGACCTGGCCCTGAGTTGCCCGGCGAATGACCTCTTCCCAGTTCACTCTATGGCGGTGGTGGCCGCTTTTTTGGATGCGCTCATCCAGACTGCCTATAGCCTGGATCGGCATGCAGCCGGGCGGTTTGCTCAAGGCGTGGAGGAGAATGCGCAGCGCCTGCGTGCCTAGCACGGGCTGTCGACGTCGTGCGCCGGCCAGGCACACGACCTGGCCAAGCTGAAGGCGTGCCGTTGGAGTGGGGCCGCGCCATGGCGGCCGGCCCCGGATTCGAGGCAAAAACCCCCGCTATGCCGTGTGCTCCAGTTTTGAACCTGCTTGCGCAGGTGGGCGACCTCACCAACCGGTTCTTGCCTCACCCTCAAGGGGTTACTACAGCCCCGGTTGGATACTGGCCCCCTCTTTACTTGTGTTGGCTCAAAACTATAGTCGCATCACGAACACGGCAGGGGTCTCTGCGAAAAAGTGTAGCACAGAACGCCTCCGCTGGCAAGTGCATGCTTGCTCGTATGGGCAAGGCCAGGGATGGTATAGCCGGCTGCGCCAGGATGGGGGCGCCGGCGTTGATGAGGTGTACGATGGATGTGAATGGGGCCGAGGGCGCTGCTACAGAGGATGCCGTGGCCGGCCTGGACATTGACCGGCAGGAGCGGGCGCGGGAGTATGCCCGTGAGCGCCGCCGCTTGCTGGTGGTGGACCTGGGCCTGTCGGCCGTCGTGGTCGTGGGCTTTTTGGTGACCGGCGCGTCGCAGTGGCTCAAGGAGGCGCTGACTGGTACCGGCCTGACCAACCCCTGGGGGCTGGTTGGTGCCTATCTGGCGCTGGCATACCTGGGGTACACGGTGGTGTTCTGGCCGCTGGGCTGGTGGAGCGGTTATGTGCTCCCTCATCGCTACGGCCTGAGCACCCAAACCCTGCGCGGCTGGGCGACGGACGAACTCAAGTCGCTCGGCCTGGGCCTGGCTCTGGGCATTCCGGTTGGCGAGGTCATCTACTGGCTGTTGCGCAGCTATCCTGCAACCTGGTGGCTGTGGGGTAGTGCCTTTTTGCTGATAGCGACAGTTCTGATGGGCTTTGTGAGCCCGGTGTTGATCGTGCCCCTCTTCTACAAGCTGACCCCTTTGGATGACCCTGACCTGGCCGAACGCATTCGTGCGTTGGCGGAACGGACGGGGCGACGCATTGCCGGAGTCTATACAATCGATCTCAGTTCGCGTACAACGGCTGCCAATGCGCTTTTCATGGGGCTGGGCCGGAGCCAGCGCATCGCGCTGGGTGATACCCTTTACAGTGAGTACTCGGCCGACGAGATCGAGACGATTGTGGCCCACGAGCTTGGGCACCAGGTCCATCATGACCTGTGGCTGGGGCTGGCCGTCCAGAGCGCGACGCTGGTGGGCGCGCTGTATGTAGCCCAGCTCTTCCTGCGCTGGGGCGTGGTGCAGTTTGGGTTCAGCGGGCCTGGTGATGTAGCCGCTCTGCCCCTGCTGGCGTTGGCTACCGGGCTCTTTTCCATGGTGACTCTGCCCCTCGGCAACGCCTACTCGCGCTGGCGCGAGCGCCTCGCCGACCGCTTTGCTCTGGAAGCTACGGGCAAGCGACAGGCCTTCCGCCGGGCAATGGCTCGCCTGGCTAACCAGAACCTGTCTGAGGCGGACCCACCGCGCTGGGTGGTCTGGCTCTTGTACTCGCATCCGCCGATCAAAGAGCGCATCCGAGCTGCCGAGTGAGAGGGACGCTCGCGGTTTACAGCGGCCGCTGAACGTGCTAGAATTCCTGCGGTCTAGCGTGCTAGCCTATACCCTGCTGAGTGGGGCGCAAGGGCTCTTTGCCCAATGCCCTGGCAGTAACGACACACACTACACGAGGATGGGGAGGATAGCTATGGCGAACGAGCCTGCCTGCAAAAAGACCGTGCGCGATGTGGATGTGCAGAGCAAACGTGTCCTGGTCCGCGTCGACTTTAACGTCCCTCAGGACCAAGCCGGTCATGTGACTGACGACACGCGCATCCGTGCTGCCCTGCCGACGATTGAGTACCTTCGGGAGAACGGTGCGCGCGTGATCCTCACTTCGCACCTGGGGCGACCCAAAGGCAAGGTTGTCGACAAGATGCGCCTCGACCCGGTGGCCGAGAGGCTGTCCGAGTTGCTGGGGCAGCCGGTGCGCAAGCTCAACGAGACCGTCGGCCCGGCGGTGCACGAGGCGGTGACCGCCATGCGTCCGGGCGATGTTCTGCTCCTCGAGAACGTGCGCTTTCACCCGGAAGAGGAGGCCAACGACTCCACCTTTGCCCGGCAACTGGCCAGCCTGGCTGATCTGTACGTCAACGATGCCTTCGGCACTGCCCACCGCGCTCACGCTTCCACGGAAGGTGTTGCCCACTATCTGCCGGCCGTTGCCGGCCTGCTGATGGCCAAGGAAATCGGCTTCCTGAGCCGGGCCCTGGCCAGCCCTGACCGTCCGTTTGTGGCTATCCTCGGTGGCGCCAAAGTGTCGGACAAGATCAGCGTGATCGAGAACCTTCTGCCCAAGGTGGACAAGCTGCTAATCGGCGGCGGGATGGCCAACACATTCCTGCTGGCCAAGGGGTACGAGATGGGTGACTCGCTCGTCGAGGAGGACAAGCTGGATATGGCCAAGTCCTTGCTCGAGCGGGGGAAGGACAAGCTCGTGCTGCCGGTAGACGCGGTGATTGCCGATGCCTTTAGCGCCGATGCCGACCGCCAGGTTGTGGCTGTAGAGCAGGTGCCTGCGGGCTGGCGCGTCCTCGACATTGGTCCCGAGAGCATCAAGCGCTTCTCCGCCGCCCTGCAGGGAGCGCGGACCGTGGTCTGGAACGGCCCCATGGGCGTATTCGAGATGGAGCCTTTCGCTGCCGGTACCATGGCGGTTGCTCATGTAGTGGCCGACTTGCCGGAGGCGACGACGATCATCGGCGGCGGGGATTCCGTCGCGGCGGTGGAGGCCGCCGGGGTGGCCGAGCGTATCACGCACATCTCCACAGGGGGTGGGGCATCGCTCGAGTTCCTGGAGGGCAAGGCCCTGCCTGGCGTGATCATACTCCAGGACTGCGAGTAGCCACGTCGCGTGGGCGCGTGGCATGCGCATTCGGAGTGTGGCAGACGGGCCTGGGCGGCTGTTGATACGGAGTCGCCCGGAGTCCGGCGCAGCGAAGAGGATCATCTGGGCACACGATCCGGGCATCGTGGCCGGTCACAAAGGGGGCTCGCATGGCGATACGCAGAATAGGGGTGCTGACCAGTGGTGGCGACGGACCCGGCTTCAACCCGTGCCTGCGAGCTGCAGTGCGCATGGCTATCAGCCGTGGCGCTGAGGTCGTGGGGATCAAGCACGGCTATGCCGGCCTGCTGACCGGTGAGTTCATCAATCTGACCGCCCGGACAGTGGGTGGGATCATCGACAAGGGTGGCACCTTTCTGGGCACTTCGCGCTCCCTTGAGTACAAGAGTCGCCGGGGCCAACTCGATGCCCTGCGTAACCTCAATGAGGCCGAGATCGACGGCTTGATCGTCATCGGTGGCGACGGAACGATGCGTGGCGGGCAGCAATTGCACGAACTCGGGCTGCCGGTCATGGGCGTGCCCGGTACTGTGGACAACGATGTGGGCGGGACCGATCTGGCCATCGGTGTGGATACGGCCCTGAACACTGCTCTCGATGCCATCGACAAGATCAAGGATACGGCGAGTTCGCACCATCGCGCGTTCGTTGTGGAGGTCATGGGGCGCGAGTCCGGCTATCTGGCCTTGATGACCGGACTTGCGGGCGGCGCTGAGATGGTCTGCATCCCCGAGGTGCCCTTTGAACTGGAGGACGTGGCCAACATCATCATCGACGCTTACATCAAGGGCAAGGCGCACGCTATCATCTGTGTGGCTGAGGGGGCGCGGTACAATGCCACAGCCATCGCCGACTATTTGCGCGAACGGCGCGAGGAGGCCGGCTTTAGCGCGCGCATGACGATTCTGGGCCACATCCAGCGAGGCGGGTCGCCGACGGCTTTCGACCGCGTGCTGGCCACGCGGCTCGGCGCAGCGGCGGCGCAGTGCCTGCTCGAGGGGCGCAGCGGCGAGATGGTCGGCTTGATTGGCAGCGAGGTCGTGACGACACCTTTTGCCGAGGCTATCGCCCAGCACCGGCCGATCGATTTGGACATGTTCCGGCTGGCTGAGGTGTTGGCTCGCTGAGGGCGAAGGGCAGTATGGCCCGTAGGGACTCGCTGCGGCGTAGAGCCGGCCATGGCGCGAGCCGTCGGTCACCGTGATACGGTTGGGACGGCTCTGGGTGTTCCAATGGGGCTCAAGATCAGCAAATCGATGAGGAGAACATGGCAGATCTGGCACGTTTACGTGAGCTGATTGTACCGAACGAGAAAAAGATTGTGATGGTGGTCATGGACGGCCTGGGTGGGCTGCCCATGGAGCCGGGCGGGAAGACCGCTCTTGAGGCGGCGCATACCCCGAACCTCGATGCCCTGATGCCCCAAAGCATCTGCGGCCTGCATGAGCCGATCGGCCCGGGTATTACGCCCGGTAGCGGCCCCTCTCACCTGGCCCTCTTTGGTTACGACCCGTTCACCTATGAGATCGGGCGCGGAGTGCTGGAGGCGGTGGGCATCGACTTTCCGCTGACTGGGCAGGACCTGGCCGCGCGAGGGAACTTTGCCTCCATCGACTCGGAAGGACGCATCACCGACCGCCGTGCCGGGCGCGTGGCGACCGAAATCTCGGCCAAGCTATGCGCCAAGCTGCAGGCGGAGGTCAAGCTGCCGGGCGTGGAGGTGTTTGTTTCGCCGGTGAAGGAGCATCGCTTTGTGCTGGTTCTACGCGCAGAGAACCTGGTGCCGGCATTGACCGAGACGGACCCGCAGGCTCTGGGCGTCCCGGCGCTTCCGGTGAGGCCGGAGGTGCCCGAGGCAGCCGAGACGGCTGACCTGGTGAACCAGTTTGTGGATCAGGCCCGGCGCATTCTGGCCGATTCCCACCCAGCCAATATGGTTCTGCTGCGAGGCTTTGCCAAGTATCCGACCATCCCGACGATGAAAGAGGTCTACGGCCTGGAGCCGGCCGCTATCGCGGCCTACCCCATGTACCGGGGCCTGGCCAAGCTGGTGGGTATGACGGCGCTGCCGAGTGGCACTACTCTCGATGATGAGTTCGATGCTCTGGAGAGGCACTGGGGCGACTTTACCTTCTTCTACCTGCACGTAAAAAAGACGGACTCTAGCGGTGAAGACGGCGATTTTGCCCGCAAGGTGGAGGTCATCGAGGAGACGGACCGGCTGATCCCGCGGCTGATGGCTCTCAAGCCCGATGTGGTAGTCGTGACGGGAGACCATTCGACCCCGGCGGTGCTCAAGTCTCACAGTTGGCACCCCGTGCCGGTCCTGCTCTGGGCGCCGACGGCGCGCCCTGACAGGGTTGAGCAGTTTGGTGAGCGGGCCTGCCTGCGTGGCAGCCTGGGGCGCTTCCCGGCGGTGGATATCATGCCCATGGCTTTGGGGCATGCGCTCAAGCTCACCAAGTTTGGCGCCTGAACGAACTCGATCCGTAGCGTGGGCCGGCGGAGAGGCAGGCCGGTCGCGCTGGGGCGGTTTTGGCACGGCGGGCAGGTGGGGGCTTCCCCAGGCCCGCCGTGCTGCTTTGAGCAGACGAATGGCCATTGTCAGGGGTGAGGAAAGTGAGTATAATCAGGCGCGCAGCCGTCTGACGGTTGGCCGTCCGGTTGGGCGCGCAGAGAGGTAACCAGATGGCACGCCGCATAAACAACGTCCAGGTCGCCGAGATCCTGCAACAGATTGCCGACATGTTGGAGATAAAGGGCGAGGTGATCTACAAGAGCCTTGCCTATCGCCGCGCGGCGCAGAGCATTCTGGATCTGGGTCGGGACATCAACGAAGTGTGGGCCGAGGGCCACCTCCGCGATATCCCCGGCGTAGGCGAAGCACTGGCCACCAAGCTCGACGAGCTCTTGCGCACTGGCAGCATGCAATACTATGAGGATCTCAAGGAAGAGATTCCCCCTGGCGTCCTCAGCATGCTGGCCATCCCCGAGGTCGGCCCCAAGACAGCCCGGCTGCTCTGGCATCGACTGGGGGCCATGAGTGTTGCCGATGTAGAGCGCGCGGCGGAGGCGGGCCAAGTGCGCAAGTTGCCCGGCCTGGGAGCCCGCTCGGAGCAGCGCATACTCGAAGGCATTCGCACCCTGCACCGCCACAGTCGGCGTATTCCCCTAGGCGTTGCCTGGCCGGTGGCGGTGGAACTGCTCGACCAGCTCCGGGAGGTGCCTGGGGTGCAGGCCGTGTCGCCGGCAGGCAGCTTGCGGCGCATGCGAGATACGGTCGGCGACCTGGACCTGCTGGCAGCCGCTGAGGATGGGGAGAGGGTGACCGGCGCTTTTGCTCGCTTTCCGCAGGTGAGCGAGGTGGTGGCGCAAGGACCGACCAAGATCACCGTGGTCCTGCAGAACGGGCTGCAGGTAGACTTGCGCGTTTTGCCGCGGGAGCGTTGGGGGTCGCTGCTCCAGCACTTTACGGGCAGCAAGGAACACAACGTGACGCTCCGCTCGCTGGCCCAGGAGAAGGGGCTCAGCCTGAGCGAGTACGGCTACAGGCGAGGCAAGGAAGAGATACTCTGCCCCGAAGAGGCCGATGTCTACGCCACCCTGGGGCTTCCCTGGATCCCGCCCGAACTGCGCGAGGACCGTGGCGAGATACGGGCGGCGCAGGAAGGGCGCCTGCCCGAGCTGGTACGCTTTGAGGACCTCCGTGGCGACCTGCACGCACACTCGGAGTGGAGTGACGGCGTCGCCTCGATTGCAGATATGGCTGCTCAGGCCGCGACGCTTGGCTATGAGTATCTGGTCATCTCCGACCACACACGCTCCCTAGGGGTGGCCCACGGGCTCACCCTGGAGCGTTTCCGAGCGCAGCGAGAGGAGATCGAACGAGTCAACAAGAGCAAGCCTGGGGTGCGCATCCTCCAGGGGTGCGAACTCGAGATCCTTGCCGATGGAAGCCTCGATTTCCCCGATGAGGAGCTGGCAGGCTTTGACGTGGTAGTGGCCTCGGTTCACTCGGGCCTGCGCCAGGGGCGAGAGCAACTCACCGAGCGAGTCATCAGGACCCTGCGAAACCCTCATGTGGACGTGATTGGCCATCTCACGGGGCGCATTTTGGGACAGCGCGAGCCAAGCGCCGTGGACGTGGAGGCGGTTCTGCGGGAGGCGGCGCGTACCGGCACGGCCATCGAGGTGAACGGTATCCCTGATCGCCTCGATCTGAACGATGTGCACGTCAAGCTGGCGATGGAACTCGGTGTGTTGATTGCCATCAACAGCGATTCCCACAGCGTGGCTGCTCTCCACGCGATGCACTATGGGCTGGCCACAGCCCGGCGGGGCTGGGCCACGGCACGCTCGGTCCTCAATACTCGCCCACTGGGCGAACTGCAGAAGTGGCTGCGGAAGCACAAGTGAGTGTCCGAACAATGTACTCGACATACAGCCAGACATGGAGGTGGGCACTATGGCAAGCACCGCGGGGCCAGGGAGGCGGCAACGGAAGGACGACGGCGGCATGTTCGATGGGAGCTGGATGTGGATTGTCTTGCCGGTCGGCATCCTGCTGCTCATTGCGGCGGTGTGGTTCCTGATCATAGAGCCGGCTGGGAGTGCGCCACCGCGGGTCACTGTGACCCCGCCGACCGCAGCGACGGAATGGCCCACGGTGACCCCGATTGTGGTTACCGTGCCCACCAAAACCCCTGAAGACAGCCTCGCCCCCACAGAGCCGGGCGCGTTGGCCATCGGCGCGCGCATTGAGGTCGCCGGCACGGGCGCTTCCCAATTGCGCGTGCGCCAGCTTCCGGGCACCGATACCATTACGCTCAAGATTGTGCCCGACGGTACGAGGATGATCATTGTTGACGGGCCGGAAGAGGCTTCTGGCTACACTTGGTGGAAGGTTGACGATGAGGCCGGTATGGTCGGTTGGGCCGTGGCCGACTTTTTGAGCCCGGTGCAGTAGGCCGTTTGCCGGCAGTGAGGCAGCAGATGGAGCAGGAGCGAAGACGTCTCGAGGAACTCGTAAACCTCATTCGCTACCATGACTATCGCTACTATGTTCTGGATGCCCCCGAGATCCCCGATAGTGCATACGATGCGCTGTTTCGCCAACTGCGGGAGATTGAGGACAGGCACCCGGAGTGGGTAACGGCCGATTCGCCGACTCAGCGGGTCAGCGGAGAGCCGCAGTCCGGCTTTCGCCGGGTGCGTCACCCGCGGCCCATCCTGAGCCTGGCCAGCGTGCCCACCGAAGAAGAACTCTGGGCCTGGCTGGAGCGCACGCGCCGGTTGCTGCCTGAGGAGACGAGGCTCGACTTTGTGGTCGAGCCCAAAATCGATGGACTGCGGATTGTCCTGACCTATCTCGACGGCCAGCTAAAGGTCGGCGCCACGCGCGGTGACGGCGAGGTGGGCGAGGATATCACAGCCAACTTGCGCACCGTGCGCGATGTTCCCCTATCCATCCCGCTGCGCGCTGCCGGCCCGGACATTCCCCCTGTGCCACGGCGCCTGGTGGTGAGCGGGGAGGCTTATCTGCCGATTGACCGCTTCCAAGAACTCAACCGCGAACTGGAGAGCAGCGGCGAGCGGACCTTTGCTAACCCGCGCAATGCTGCAGCGGGCTCGCTTCGCCAGCTCGACCCACGAGTGGCCGCCTCGCGCCCGATCCGCATCTTCGTCTATGCTATTGTCGATGGCGACGAGGTGCGCACCCAGTGGGAGACGCTCGAGCACCTTCGCCAATGGGGCTTCCCTACCAGCCCTGACGCACGCCATTTCGAGCGTTTTGAGGACGTAGTGGAGTACGCCCATGAGTGGATGGGCAAGCGCGAAACGCTGAACTATGAGGCCGACGGCGTGGTGATCAAGATCAATGACCTCGCCGTACAGGAAGAGTTGGGCGTGGTTGGGCGCGACCCGCGCGGCGCCGTCGCCTTCAAGTTCGAGGCCCGCGAAGCCGCTACCCGCCTGCGCAACGTCGAGGTGCAGGTGGGCAGCACCGGCGCGCTTACACCCGTAGCCGTGCTCGAGCCGGTGCAGGTCGGCGGGGTCACGGTGGAGCATGCTTCGCTGCACAACTTTCAGGATGTAGCCCGCAAGGACATACGCGTGGGCGACATGGTAGTCATCCGGCGGGCGGGCGATGTGATCCCCTACGTGGTGGGGCCGGTAGAGAGACTGCGTACCGGCGACGAGCGCCCCATCGAGGAGCCGGCAGAGTGTCCGGTCTGCGGCGAGCCGGTAATCCGGCGGCCGGATGAGGTCGCTATCTATTGCGCCAACGTGAATTGCCCGGCGATTCTGGTGCGGCGAGTTGAGGTGTTTGCCAGCCGGGGAGCCATGGACATCGAGGGGCTCGGCGCCAGAGTGGCCAGGCAACTGGTTGACAGCCAACTGGTACGCGACCTTGCCGATATCTATTACTTGCGCCAAGAGAGCCTGGCCAAGCTAGAGGGCTTTGCCGAGAAGCGAGCCGAAAACCTGTTGCAGGCCATAGAGGGCTCCAAGGCGCAGCCATTGTGGCGGCTCTTGGTAGGGCTCAGCATCCGGCATGTGGGCACGGTCGCGGCCCAGGCGCTCGAGTTGCATCTGGGCTCCATTGAGGCGGTGATGGAGGCGCGGCCGGAAGACTTGGAGGGCATCGAGGGGATCGGGCCGACGATTGCTCAGAGCGTGGTCGAGTTCTTTGGTGAGGCGGGCAATCGGGAGGTCATCGAGAAAATGCGCCGGGCTGGGGTCAAGATGCAACCGGAGCGGCTTGCCGCGGCGGGCCCGCGCCCACTGGAGGGGCTCACTTTTGTGGTCAGCGGCACGCTTCCGACCATGACGCGCGATGAGGTCAGCGCTTACATCGAGGCCCACGGTGGCCGGGTTACCAATGCCGTATCGCGGAACACGAGCTATCTCGTTCTGGGCGAGGCGCCGGGCGGCTCCAAGGTCCGGCGAGCGCAGGAACTCGGCACGCCGACTCTCGACGAGGCCGGGCTGCGTGCGCTGGTGGAGCAAGGGACAGGGTAGGGCGGTATGGCTCCTTCCCCTCGGGCCGGGCGCGGGAGCGTCGAGGCCGTTCTGGACAGCTTGCGGCGCGAGAGCCGCTTGCAGCAGAATCTCACCGCCTGGCAGCGGCTGCCGGCGCGTGAGGCATCCTGTGCCCCTTGGCCGGAGGGTGTGGATTCCCGCTTGATCACTGCTCTGGCACAGCAGGGGATCAAGGAGCCTTACACGCATCAAGCCAGGGCCATCGAGGCCGCGCTGGCCGGCAGGCATGTGGTCGTCGTCACTGGTACGGCATCGGGCAAGACCCTTTGCTACAACGTGCCCGTTCTGACCACCCTGCTCGACGAGCCGGCGGTGCGTGCTCTCTATCTCTTCCCCACCAAGGCTCTGACTCAGGACCAGACCAGTGCACTTGCCCAGATCGTGGATGCTCTGGGCGTCGATCTGCCCGCCCACACTTATGACGGGGACACGGATTCCAGCATGCGGCTGGTGGCCCGCAAGAGGGCGCGCATTCTGCTCAGCAACCCCGATATGCTGCACACCGGCATCCTGCCGCACCACACCAAGTGGGTCACCTTCTTCCGCTCCCTGCGCTATGTTGTGCTGGACGAGATCCACACCTACCGCGGCATCTTTGGCAGCCACATGGCCAATGTGCTGCGCCGCCTGCGGCGTGTGTGCCGCTTTTACGGGGCGGACCCTGTCTTTATCTGCTGTTCGGCAACTATTGCCAATCCGGGCCAACTGGCTGAGGCGCTCCTGGGCGAGGCGGTTACTGTTGTGGATGAGGACGGCTCGCCGCGGGGTGAGCGGCACATCCTCTTCTATAATCCGCCCGTTGTGGACCCGGCACTGGGCATTCGCCGAAGCCCGCTTCTCGAGGGGCGAGCCCTGGCAGCGCGCTTGATCGATCAGGGCTTGCAGACTATCGCCTTTACCCGTGCGCGTATGAGCGCCGAGATCCTCCTGACCTACCTGCAGGATGACGCGCGGAAGCGTGACTGGGGCGCCCGGACGGTGCGCGGCTATCGCGGCGGGTATTTGCCCAACGAGCGGCGCCAGGTGGAGCGCGGCCTGCGGGAGGGCCAGGTGCGCGGTGTGGTTGCGACGAATGCCCTCGAGCTGGGCGTGGACATTGGCGAGATGGCCGCCGTGGTCATGGTCGGCTATCCGGGCACGGTGGCCAGCTTGTGGCAACAGGTGGGGCGTGCTGGGCGGCGGTGCGGGGCGTCGCTTGCGGTGCTGGTGGCCGGCGGCTCACCCCTCGACCAGTACATCGCCCTCCATCCGGAGTATATCCTCGGACGTTCGCCGGAGCACGCCTACATCAACCCAGACAATCCGCTCATCCTGCTGGGCCATCTGACTTGTGCCGCCTTTGAGCTGCCCTTCGCCGAAGGCGAGGCCTTTGCCGGGCAGGATGTTGCGCCCTACCTCGAGTTGCTGCAAGAGGAGGGGCTGCTGCACCACGCCGGTGCGGTGCATTACTGGGTGGGAGAGTCGTACCCGGCGGCGAGCACGTCGCTCCGCTCTGGCGCTCTGGATTCCTTTGTCATCAGCCAGGAGGGCGACGGACGCGCCATCGGCACCGTTGATCTCTTTTCCGCGCCCCTCCTCATTCACGAAGGGGCAATCTATTTCCACGAGGGCCAGTCGTACGAGGTGACTCGCCTGGATTGGGACGCGCGACGGGCGACTGCTCGACCTGTGCAGGTTGAGTACTACACGGATGCTTCCAGTTCGACCCATGTGCAGGTCACGGAAGAGCAGGCACAGACAGAGAGCGGCGGCGTGCGCCGGGGGTGGGGCAGTGTGCGCGTCACGTCGATGGCCACGGTCTACCGCAAGGTGCGCCTCTACACGCATGAGAACCTGGGCTGGGGCAACATTGACCTGCCCGAGCAGGAGATGGAGACCCAAGGCTGTTGGGTCTGGTATCCTCCGGAGGTGGCTGCACAGTTGGTCAGCGAGGGGGTGCTGAGCCCCGAGGTACGCATGGACCGCGGGCCGAACTGGGCGGAGGTTCGCCGGCAGGTGCGCGAGCGAGACGGCTTCCGTTGCCGCTCTTGTGGCGCTCCGGAGCGGGAGGATCGCGAGCATGATGTACACCACCTGCGGCCGTTCCGTGAGTTTGGTTACCGCCCGGGCGAGAACGAGAACTATGTCGCCGCCAACGATCCCAGCAACCTGGTTACTCTCTGCCGGCGCTGCCACTGGCGAGCCGATGGGGCGCAGGCGCCGGGCGGCAGCCTCTCCGGCCTGGCTACCGCCATCGGCAATGTGGCGCCGCTCTTCCTGATGTGCGATCCGCGAGACATCGGCGTCGTGCCGGAACTGCGCTCGAGCCACACCGGTGGGCCGACAATCACCGTCCACGATTGGGTGCCGGCGGGTATCGGCCTAAGCGAGCAATTCTACTCTCTGCAGGAGGATATCTGGCGTGCTGCGCTAGAGCTGGTCTCGGCCTGTAGCTGTGAGGTGGGCTGCCCCGGGTGTGTCGGGCCGGTCCTGGAGCCTGGGCGGAACACAAAGAGGCAGGTGCTGCGCTTGCTGGAGGTGGCCCTGGGCGGGGGGATGGGCGCGTGCCATGAGTGAGACGGATGAACTGCGCCAGCGCCTGGAGAGGCTGGGGGTTCGTCGTGGCCTCTCGGGTCTGCGGCCGCAGGGGCCTGAAACGCCCAGGCCGCCAACGCCTCCGCGTGACTCTATTGAGGACTGGGTATCGGGGCGTACCGTTGAGGCGGAAGGTGTCGCTTGCTTCCTCTCGGAGACCCGCTATCCCCTGACTCACGTGCATGGCCGGCTGCCGTTGGGAGCTCTGCTGGAC
>DAOUGZ010000044.1:0-21271 GCA_034428955.1 Anaerolineae bacterium
TCGTCGGGGTAGCCGTCGTAGCCCAGGCGGCGGACGGCGTAGAGGCGGCCGTTGTGGAACTCGACGTTGTGATAGTGCTCCCGGTACAGGTCGGGCACGGTGACGCAGAACTCTGGGCTGTCCGCACCCGCGCGCCGCGCGCAGACCTCCGTCCGGGAGGAATCCTGGGGGTCGGCGGTCAGGGCGAATTCGTAACCGCCCTGACCGGAGGGAGTGGGTTCACTCCTGGGCGTGGGCGAGATGGCCTCCCACTGCGGAAACCCGCTGTAGACGACATCCTGCGGCTGCAGCTCCAGGTACTCCTCGCCCCCCTGCCACCACAGGTGCAAGCGGATAGGTTGCCCTAGCGCCGCATAGAGCTTGTCGCGCTCCGCCGGCGTGCTCGTCGCCGGGTCCGGCAGAGGCTCGCGGTAAGTACTTACCAGACCCAGGGGCACCTGCCCGGGCACCAGGTCAATAGGCTCGGGCAGGCCAAAGGCGCGAGAGCGGGCGTACCCCGGGTCGCGGTAGGCGCGCACCGCCTCCGGCAGTTCGGCCTTGACCCGCAAGCCACGGATGGGCTGCTCCGTCCGGTTCTCCACCGTCACCTCAAAATGGACCTCGCGCCTCCCCTCCGCCACCTCATCGCCGAGGGTGACGGCGCCACGCACCGCAAAGTGCGAACTGGATGCCGCATCGGTGTAGGCGGCGTCCGCCGGCAAGGGCTCGTTAAAGAAAGCGGCCGACGCCCCCTCCTGGCGGCAGCCGGCCAACACAAAGACCACAAGGCAAGCCGCCGCCAGATAGCGGCGATGCGCGCATGCCGTCATACCACGCCTCCTCTCAGCAGTCCAGACGAACCTTAAAGCCAAGGCAGGGAGAACACATTCAAGCTCCTTTGTGTTCTTTGCGGCCTTTGCGGTTCAGCCCCGTACTCTCCCCGGCGAGTCTGCTCTCACCTCAACAGCCGCCGCAGAAGGTCGAACACCACAGGCGAAAGGAGCACCAGGAGGAGGACGACGAGGAAAGGCAACGCTGCTCGGGCGTCCTGCGCCTCCGCCGGCTGCGGCCGACTTGCGGGCTCCCTTTTCGGCGGCGCAGCAGCACGCCCATCCTCTCGCCGTGGCGCCGGCCTTACATAGTCCTCCACGCTCCCTCTCTCCTCCCACAACCTAGCCTGCTGAACCCTCTTGATGATAGACGCCGCCCACCTCCCCCAGGTTCCATCAATGGCTGTGAACAAACCGATTATACAGCAGTTGCGCAGAGGGGTACACTGTGGATTCCCACAGCCACAACCGTTACAGGGCCATTTCCGGGCCTGCATGGGTTGTGTGACCCCTCACGTTCGCCCAACAGGGGAGGTGTACACTCGCCGGCGGTTTCGTGGTACCCCTCGGGAGCACTATGCTGAGCGCCGCGCTTGTGGTATACTTTTGCCTGGTGATTCTGCCCCCGGTCGAGTATCGGATGGCGGTATCCCCTCGGATGACACGGCCCCCAATTGCCACGCCAACCCACAGCTCTCGGCCCCATCTCAACGGGGATGCAGCCCCTGGAAAGCAGCAGAAATGAACGGTACCATCTTGGTGGTAGACGACGAGAAAGAGATTGCCGACCTGGTAGAGGTGTACCTGAGGAACGAAGAGTTCACGGTGCACAAATGCTACACGGCGCAAGAAGCCCTTCACTGCATTGAGACGACCAAACTGGACATGGCGATCCTCGATGTCATGCTGCCGGACGTCGACGGCTTCACCATCTGCCGGAGGATTCGGGAAAGACACAACTATCCCATTATCATGCTGACAGCCAAGGAACAGGAAATCGACAAGATCACCGGCCTCACTTTGGGGGCAGATGACTATGTGACCAAGCCGTTCCGCCCCCTGGAGCTGGTGGCGAGGGTCAAGGCTCAGTTCAGGAGGTATACCCGGTACAACCGGCAGGGGCCGGAGAAGGAAGAGAACGTCATTGCGATCTCCGGGCTGGTCATCGACCGCGATGCTCATCAGTGCACGCTGAACGAAAGGCCGCTCTGTCTCACACCCACCGAGTTCTCCATCCTCTGGGTCCTGTGTGCCAATCGAGGCCACGTCGTCAGTTCAGAGGAGCTGTTCCAGGCCGTGTGGGGCGAAAAGTACTATACAAACAGCAGCAATACGGTGATGGTCCACATCCGCCACCTGCGTGAGAAGATGAACGACTCCGCCGAACGCCCCAAGTACATCAAGACCGTGTGGGGAGTGGGGTACAAGATTGAGGGGTGACTTGAGAATGCCGAGACCGAAAGCGCTATTGTGGGCTCTCCTGGTCGCCGCATTCGCCCTCTTCTTGGGCTGGGCGATCATGGTCTTTTTGATCGACGGCCTTCTGCAAGCGCCCTTTGCAAAGGGCTTTGTACTCCTGTGCCGTAGAGCCCTGCATCTGGGATTCGACGAAGCTGTGGCTCTCTACAACCTCCTCTTCCGTGACCGAAAGCCAATCTGGATGGGCATCGGCCTCTTTGCGCTGCTGCTGGCTGTCTTCTATGTCATTCTCCGTCATTACTTCTCCCGCTTCAACCGCCACCTGAGCGAGGTCAGCACAGGCATCGACAAGCTCGTTGTCGAATCGACGGAGGAGATCACCCTCTCCCCCGAGTTGGAACTCATCGGGGAGAAACTGAATGCCGTCAAAGCCATGCTGGAAAGGCGCGTGCGCGACGCACAGGAGGCAGAGCAGCGCAAGAACGATCTGGTGGTCTACCTGGCACACGACATCAAGACGCCGCTGACCTCCGTCATCGGCTACCTGAGCCTGCTCGACGAAGCGCCCGATATGCCGGCGGAGCAGAAGGCAAAGTATGTCAAAATCACGCTGGACAAAGCATATCGCCTGGAGCACCTCATCGACGAGTTCTTTGAGATCACCCGCTTCAACCTGCAGACGATCGTGCTGGAGGAAGCAGAGATCAACCTGCCGTACATGCTTCTGCAGATGGCCGACGCCTTCTACCCCATGCTGGCACCCGGGGGTAGAAAGGCTGTTGTGGACGCAGAAGAGGGCCTTACGCTCTGGGGTGATGCCGACAAGTTGGCGCGAGTGTTCAACAACATTCTAAAGAATGCCATCGCCTACAGCGACGAAAACAGCACAATTGCCATCACCGCCAGGAAGCAAGGCGACATGGTGGCCATCACCTTTGCGAACCGCGGCAGAACCATCCCCCAGTCCAAGCTGGACACGATCTTTGAGAGGTTCTACCGTCTGGATGGCGCCCGCTCCTCAGGCACCGGCGGAGCGGGCCTGGGGCTCGCCATCGCCAAGGAGATCGTGAGCGCCCATGGCGGCAGCATCACGGCAGAGAGCAGCAACTCCAGAACCGTGTTCACGGTCATGCTTCCAGGGGGCAAGCCCTAGCCCGTTTCCACAGCCAGGTTGTGTTTGCATACTGGCAGAGGCAGCTATTGAGGAGTGCCATGCACAGCGAGCAGGTCGCCATGTCGCGTGCCGCAGAGTCAGCACCGTTGGGCATGGAGGCCCCCTCTACAGCCTGCCGGATCGGCGCTTAAGAAAAGCTTAAGGCCTCCGTCAGACTTTCTCTAGTGCTCAGCAAGGGAAAGTGAAACCACGGCCCGCTCGTTTCCGATAGAATACCACTATCGAAACGGGCGGGCCGTTTCGCGTATGGAAGCACTGGAACGAGGAAACGACGATGGAAGCACTCAGGATTGCCGTCCTCTTTGGGGGATGCTCCCCGGAATACGAGGTCTCCCTGCAGTCGGCGCACGCCGTAATCACCCACCTGAACCGCGAGCGTTACGAGCCGGTCCTGATCGGCATCACCCGGCAGGGCGACTGGTTTCGCTACTGCGGCCCTGCGGACGGGGTCGCGGACGACACGTGGTTCGCCGATGAACACTGCATCCCGGCGGTGGTGTCCCCGAGCCGCGATACACACGGCCTGCTGGAATTCCACGCAGCCGGTGTCCGGCCGCTCCGTATCGACGTGGCTTTCTCCGTCCTCCATGGCAGGAATGGCGAGGACGGCACCGTGCAGGGCCTGCTGGAACTGGCCGGCATCCCGATTGTGGGCTGCGATACGCTCTGCTCGGCGCTGTGTATGGACAAGCAAATGGCGCATGCCGTCGCCGCGCAGGCGGGCGTAGCAGTCCCGCCCTCTGTGGTGGTGCACAAGGGCATGGGCGCGCATCAGATCCTGGAGCGCGTGTCGGCTCTTGCCTACCCGCTGTTCGTCAAGCCGGCACGCGCGGGCTCTTCCTTTGGCATCACAAAAGCCCTGCAAGAGAAGGATGTGCTCCCGGCGGTACAGACGGCCCTTGCACACGACCGCAAAGTCATCATCGAGGAGGCTGTCAACGGGTTCGAAGTCGGCTGTGCCGTCCTGGGGAACGATGACCTCGTCATGGGCGAGGTGGACGAGATCGAGCTAACACAGGGCTTTTTCGACTATGAAGAGAAATACACCCTCAAGACCTCGCGCATCCACATGCCGGCAAGGATTGGCAAGGAAACGGCGACGCGCATCAAGCAAACCGCTGCGACGCTCTACCGGGCGCTGGGCTGCAGGGGCTTTGCGCGCGTGGACCTGTTCCTGACGCCGGAGGAGGCCATCGTCTTCAACGAGGTCAACACGATCCCCGGCCTGACCACCCACAGCCGTTACCCCAACATGATGAAGGGAATCGGCATGGACCTGCCGCAGATACTGGACACGCTGATCGGGCTGGCGGTGGCGGAATGGCAGAGCTGACCTGCAAACGAGAGGCCGTCTTTGCCGGCAACCTGGTCCTCGTGAACAAGGCCCACCCGATTCGCCGGGTCGTCCGCAGCGACGAACTGCTGCCGGTGGACGAGCAACACCCCAGCATCCTGCTCAACCGCCGCGCGCGGGCCATGCTTGCCCGGCTCCTGTTCGCTGTGGGCGCACAGAACAAAATCGTCCCGGTCAGTGGGTATCGCACCCGGCAAGAGCAGGCCCGAATACTTGAGGATTCCCTGCACAAGAACGGCAAGGAATTCACGTATCAGTATGTAGCTCTGCCCAACGCGAGTGAGCATCAGACCGGGCTGGCTATCGACCTGGGTGAGAACAAATCGGTGATCGACTTGATCCGCCCGGACTTTTCCTGCGCCATCAGCCGGACCTTCTCTCAGCGGGCCGCAGACTATGGATTCGTGCAGCGCTACCCGGTTGGTAAGGAAGCGGTCACCGGCATTGCCTGCGAGCCCTGGCATTTCCGCTATGTGGGGTATCCGCATTCGGCGATCATGCAGCAGGAAGGACTGGCGTTGGAGGAATACATTGACTACTTGCGAGCCTTTCCAGAACGGGGGGAGCACCTGAGATTTGGCATGCAAGACGGTAGGGTCCAAGTCTACTGGGTCGCATTCCCAGACGACGAGCACGAAATCACGATCACACTGCCAGAGAGCGTCCCCTATGAGGTCTCGGGGAACAACATCGATGGGTTGGTGGTCACGCTATGGCGCTAGCCGCTGTAGAGCGCAGGGAGGGGAAGGAAGCACCAACGGCCCCGGAGCGGGCATGGCTCGAGATCGACCTCGAGCATCTGCGCCACAACGCCCAGGAGATCCGGCGAGTCCTGTCGCCAGGCTGCGATCTGATGGCCGTTGTCAAGGCAAACGCCTATGGGCACGGTGCTGTCGAGGTGGCCAGAGAGCTGAACAAAGTAGGCGTTCGTGCCTTCGCTGTCGCCACAGTGCAAGAAGGCGTTCGGCTGCGTCAGCATGGTATCGAGGGTGATATCCTGGTCTTGGGCTATACCCATCACGAGAGGTTCCCCGACCTGGCCCGCTATGGCCTGATCCAGACGATCGTTGACGCAGGCTATGCCGGCCATCTCAACCGCCTCGGATGCCCTGTGCGCGTACACGTCAAGGTTGACACCGGGATGCATCGCCTGGGGATAAGCTACGACCAGATCGAGTGCATCCACAGAATCTATGCCTGCGAGAACCTGGTCGTTGAGGGCATCTACACCCATCTCTGCGCATCCGACAACCTGTCCGCACCCGATGTCGCCTTCACCCACGAGCAGATCAAGCGGTTCCAGCGGACAGTGGAGGTGATCCGGAGGCTAGGCTATCGGCCCGGCAAGATCCATGCACAGAGCAGCTACGGGCTGCTGAACTATCCCGAGCTTGGCTACGACTATGCACGCGTCGGCATCGCCCTCTATGGTGTGCTGAGCGGCTTGGATGACCACACACAGGCGTCGCTGGATCTGCGGCCTGTTCTTTCCCTCAAGGCGAGGGTTGCCGCCGTACGAGAGATTGCACCAGGGGAGACCGTAGGCTACAACCGCTCGTTCCGCGCCGGGCATAGCACCCGGATCGCCGTCGTTACGATTGGCTATGCGGACGGGGTCCCGCGCAATCTTTCCTGCGGCAAAGGGCACGTGCTGGTCAATGGAACTCGCACAGTAACGGTCGGCTGGATATGCATGGATCAGATGACGATCGACATCTCGGCCATTCCCGACGTGAAGCCGGGAGACATCGTCACCCTCATCGGGCAGGACGGCGCAGAGCGCATCTCCGCCGAACAAATGGCGGCCAACGCAGGAACGATCACGAACGAGTTACTGAGTCGGTTGGGGGCTCGGCCGGCGAGGGTATACCTCGCACCGCGTCCTTGAGCGCCGGTTCGGGCCAGGCCTCTGCCTGGCCCCACAAGGCCCAACAGGTTTTCGGGAACCTGTCAGGCCTGCCCACCCCCCACGGCCACCACCGAGGCCACCGCGAAATCGCGCGAGTGGGAGAGGCTGACGGCGAACTCGCTCAGCCCCAAAGACTCGGCGCGGGCAGCGGCCTTGCCGTAAAGCCGCACGAGGGGCTTGCCCAGGGGATCGGGCAAAACTTCCATCTCGCACCAGTGGATGCCGTTAATCCCCGTGCCCAGGGCCTTGGAGATCGCCTCCTTGGCCGCAAAGCGAGCCGCCAGCTCGGGGGTGCGCCCGCGGCAGAAGGCGACCTCGGCGTCCGTGTAGACATGGCGGAGGAATCGCTCCCCCCATCGCTCCAACGCGCGCGCGATGCGCTCGATCTCGATAATGTCGACGCCTACACTGAGCATACCAATCAATATCCCCGACCGACGCCTCGGTAGATAAAGCCCAGGGCATCCATCTTTTCCGGCTCATAGATGTTGCGCCCGTCGATGAGGATAGGCCGCCGCAGCCCCTGGCGAATGCGCTGGAGGTCCAGGTGCTTGAACTCGTTCCACTCGGTGGCGATGACGAGCGCATCCGCCTCCTGTGCCACCTCGTAAGGGTCGGCGCAATAGGTAATCTCGGGCAGAACGCGGCGGGCGTTATCCATTGCGACCGGGTCGTAGGCCTTGATGCGCGCCCCCTCGTGCTGCAGAAGGTGAATGATCTCCACCGCCGGCGCGTCACGCATGTCGTCGGTATTCGGCTTGAAGGCCAGCCCGAGGACGCCGATAGTGCGCTCGTCCAGCTTTTCCAGGAGGTCACGCAGCTTTTGCACAACCTGGCGCCGCTGGTCGGCGTTGATATCCAGCACGGCCCGCAGGAGCTGCGGGTGGCAGCCGTGGATGGCGGCCATATGTGCCAGCGCGCGCACATCCTTGGGGAAGCAGCTACCGCCAAAGCCGATGCCCGCATCGAGAAAGGCCGGCCCGATGCGCCTGTCGTAGCCCATCCCCGCGGCAACTTCCTTGACGTCGGCGCCCAGCCGCTCGCAGATGGAGGCAATCTCGTTGATAAAGGAGATGCGACTGGCCAGGAAGGCGTTGGAGGCATACTTGATCATCTCGGCTGTGCGCAGGTCGGTGATGATAATCGGCGCCCGCAACGGCAGATAGAGCTGGGCCACCCGCTCCGCTGCCTCGCGCGAGAGCGAACCGAGCACCACGCGGTCGGGGTTCAAAAAGTCATTCACCGCCGAGCCCTCACGCAGAAACTCGGGGTTGGAGACGACCGTGAACTCGACCCCGTTCTGGCGGTGGCGGTTGATAATATCGGAGACCCAATCGCCCGTGCCGATGGGCACGGTGCTCTTGTTGACGATGATCATCGGATGGTCCATCACGGCAGCGATGGAGCGGGCCGCCGCACGCACCGACTTGAGATCGGCCTCGCCCTCGTGCCCCGACGGTGTGTCCACGGCGATAAAGACCATCTCGGTCTCGGCCAGCGCTTCCTCATAGCTGGTGGTAAAGCTCAGCCGGCCGCTGGCTGCGTTGCGGCGGACCATCTCCTCCAGGCCGGGCTCGTAGATCGGCATGATGCCGTTGCGTAGCCGCTCAATCCTGCTGTCATCAATGTCCAGGCAAATCACCCGGTTGCCGAGGTCGGCCAGGCAGGTGCCCGTCACCAACCCGACATACCCCGCGCCTATCACACAGAGCGACTTCAACGCCCCCCTCCTTGCATAGACTGCCCAACCGGAGCCCTCTCCCGTCTGCCACGGGAACCACCATGCTTGGAGAGCCCCGGACGCCGTGGCCGCGCACTAGTCTACTTAAAGTGGCGCAAAATGGCAAAAAGGGGCAAGCGCCCGGTCGCCGGCTATCGGTCATCAGGCGACGGCCGTCGGTGGGCAGTGCCTTGCCGCGTGCAGCCTACTGACCACTCACCATCCTCGCCACCTCGTGCCCCATCTCGACGGCATAGTTGGTGCCGCGGTCCCAGGGGTAGACCTGGCTCATGCTGGCCAGGTAGAGGCCCGCAAGTGGGGTGCGCAGCGCCGGGATGCGCGCCGAGTGCCCCAGCGGCGTAAAGGGCTGCGCCTCGCGGTCGCGGAAGAGCCAGCTCTTGCGTACCCACGAGGGGTCGAAATCCGCGTTGACCCGCTGCACATACGGCAGGTAGGTGGCCAATAGCTCTTCCTTGGTCGCGGAAAAGTGGGGGTGCGTCTCCGGCATATAGTCGCCCAGATAGACGATGTGGTCGCCCCCATAGCGCTCGCGCTCGATATAGTTGGTGTGCTCCACCAACGCCAGGAAGGGAAAGATGGACTTGGGCAGGTTGACCCAGTAAGCGCCGCGCGTCAGCGGCCGATCGAGGGCCAGGACAAGCGTCTGCGCCGCCAGGGAACGCAGCGAGCGCAACCTGCCGGCATAGTCCGCCGGCAGGTCCGGCAGGATGGGCAGCGCCGCCTGCGGGCCCACGGTGACGATGACCCGCTCGCACTCGGCTGCGCCGGAGGCCGCCTCCACCGTGTATCCTGCGCCGCCCCTCCGCGGGTGGACGGCACGCACGGCCTGCTGCAGCCGCACCTGCCCGCCGGCCTCCGCCACCGCCTGCGCCAGGCGGTCGGCCAGGGCCTGAAAGCCGCCCGCACAGTAGCCCAGCGCCGGGCTGCGTTTGTGGATGCGCGCCCAGAACCAGGCCATGTTCACCTGTGAATAGCCGTCGCCGAACTTGCCCTCCAGCAGCGGCTGCCAGAGCACCTCATAAGGCCTTTGGCCCAGCGCCCGCCGCAACCAATCCTCCGCCGGCACGCGCTCCAACGGCTCCCAGCGCCGCAGCAGCCGCAGATACAGCGTCACCAGGCCAACGCGCAGCTTCTCGGGCAGGTTCAGATGCGGGTAGGCCAGCACGGCCAGGGGGCCGTCAAAGGCCGCCATGCTGCCCTGGTGCCAGATCACCGTCTCCGGCCGGCGGAAGAACACCTCCACCCCGATCTCGCGGCAGAGCTGCAGCACACTGCGGTCCGAACGAAAGATGTGATGATAAAAGCGGTCGAGGGGCCACTCCCAGCCCTCATCGGCAAAGCCCGAGGCCAGCCCCCCAGCCTGCGGCGCCGCCTCCCACACCGTCACCTCATTCCCGGCGCGAGCCAGGTCGTAAGCGGCGGTCAGGCCGGTCAGCCCGGCGCCGACGATTCCGATACGCATGCAAACCTCCGCTAGCTACTGCGTACTGCGTAGCGCCGCCCGAAGCAAGATGGCCGGCGCCGAAAGAGTTTACGCCTTACACAGTACGTATTACGCATCACTCCCCCTCGCCTGCGCCGCCGCCTGCAAGTCCCGCCAAGATACGCTCTCGCGCCACATATAGAAGACGCCCAGGAGCGTGATCGGCAGCCACAGCACCGCGTGCAGAACGAGGGTATAGCCCGCCGCGATGGCCGCTGCAAGGCCAAAGCCCTGCAGCACAGCGATGCCGGGCTTGTCAAAGGTCCCCACATAGCCCGGCGTCGAGGGGATCATCGTGGCCAGGTTGACCACGGCAGCCATGAGCATCAGCGCGTAAAAGGGCACGGCAGAGCCAAAGCCACGCATGACGAACCAGTACGTGGCGATCTCGACCAGCCAGACGGCCACCGAGGACCCCAAGACGATAGCCATATCGCGCCCGCTGCGCAGGCAGCGCAGGCCGTCCATGAACCGGTCCAGGATGCCCAACACCCTCGCTCGCCAGCGGGCGGGCACAAAGCGCTGAGTGGCCCAGCCGTAGAGGGCGCGAGCATGGCGCGGCGAGGCCGCCAGGGCGAAAAAGGCCAGCAGCAGGCCACAGAAGAGAACGCTGCTCCACATCACAACCCGGCTCAGACCCTCGGGCAGCGGCGCGAAGGGGAGCGCCGCAAAGACGATCAAGAGCATGACCACGCCATCAAAGATGCGCTCGATAACAACGGTCGCCAACGTGGCCGAGACATCCACCTTTTCTTTGCGCCGCAACACATAAGCGCGTATGACCTCGCCCGCACGCGCCGGATAGACGTTATTGCCCATATAGCCGATAACCAGGACGGGAAAGAGGCGTTGCAGGCTGACGGCCCGCACCGGCCGCAACAGATACTGCCAGCGCCAGGTCCGCGCCGCCACGGCCATAAAGTACACGGCCACGCCGGGCAAGAGCCACCCATAGTTGGCCGTGCGCACCGCCGCCCAGACCTGCCCCAGGTGCAACCCTCGCAGGGCGCTATAGAGGAATACGAGGCTTATCGCAGCGCCCACCCAGACGTACCAACGCTTCATGCACAATCCTCAACACAAAAAGCATCGCCCGGCACGGCCTCGCGGCCGGTGCACGGGCGATGCGTCTCAGGCAGTATCGCCTAACCGACCCGAGTCTCCTCTTCAGCCAGAACCGGCTGTATCTCCTCCTCGGGGGCCAGCATACCCATCAAAATGCGCTCCAGAGCCATTGTATGGCTGCAAACACCTCGACGCGCGAAAAAGCCACACTCACAAGACCAATTCCCTTTACGATAGGAAACCCGGTACGTATTATGCTCGCCACGGAAGGTGACGTCAAAGTCGCTAAAGAGGATACGATCCCGCTCCTGCGCATAACGCCTGGCCTTTTGGATCTTGCTGATCATCCCGGAATCCATCTTGCCTTCCCCCCTTTTCCTTGATCAGGCTGCTCAGTGGATCAGACCCGATCCGTGTGCCATGCCGCCAGGCAACAGGAACAAAAAAAGACACCAAAGCACCCAGTGCCTTAGTGTCTTCCGTATGGCTTACGCCCGGCCTGCACGGCCTCACCGCTCATGGGTCAATACCTCCCTTGGGTCGATCAGCGCACTCGACCTCGTGAATCCAGTATACCCTCTTCGCCAAGCATTGTCAACCGCCACTTCCACCCCAACAACTATTTCAACCCTGCGCTCATGTCACAGCACTTGTGCATTCGGCTCCCCTCCCGCAGGTTCCGCGGCCTATTCTGTTGGCCGAATCGCTACTTCCGGGGCAGGTCCGGCGCCGCTGCCCCCCAAACCTGCGGGAGGGTGACACCGCATGAGCACTGTGACATAAGCGCAAGGTGACCTCACCCACCACCTCTGCACGGGCTGTGAGCAAGGCCCTGCTCATCTCCTCAGGCCGGCACGGCTTCCACAGCCTGGCGCACTTGTTCCACCTCTGTGATGGGCGGCGACGTCTGCTCGCGGCGGCGCACGTACAGCGCCGGCGCCGGCGTTGCCGGCAGATCGAGCTTGCGCAACCTCTCCGCCTGCACGGCGGGCTCTACGCTCTCGACAACAGCGTTCGGATCATAGACGCTCAGCGCGGCCAGGCGCAGGGCGCGCGCCCGTTCGTCGGCGGGGTCGCCCACAACGATCAGGCGGATGGGGCTGTAGGTGAAGCGATAGACAGCCAGGCCGTAGGCCGCCGCGTGATGGCGATAGGTTCGGTAGAGCGGCGCCATGGCCTCCAGCGTGCCCACCGCCGCTTCCAGATACTCTTCCCTGTCCGTGAGGCGCTGCAGGCGCAGGGCCAGGTCAGCCGCCACGGCGTTCTGATCCAACAGCTTGAGCCGCTCATTGAGGCGGCCAACGGCGGCCGGATCATGAGCAATATCGTAAAACCCGCCCACCTCCGGGTCGTGCAGCCGGGCCAGCATCACACCCATCAGGCTCTCGGCCCTGGCCTGATAGTCGCCCTGCCCCACATAAGCCTGGGCATCGAGCAGTGCGTGGCCCATCCAGGCCTGGTCGGCCAGTAGCCCCGGCAGGTGCGCCGTGCCGTCGTAATAGTGCGCCAGGCCCACCCCCGGCTCAAAGCTGCGCTGCCAGATCGCCTCCAGCGCCTCGAGGGCCAGTTCGGCCATGAACGGCTCATCGAGAGCCGCCGCCGCCTTCAAATAGGCCGAGATCATCATGGCGTTCCAGTCCGAGAACAGAGTCTCGTCCACTGAGGGTGGATTCCGCTCGGCCCGCGCATCGGCGCGCAGGCGATAATACTCTTCATCGGCGGTAGCACTGCCACCATACGCGCCCTCGGAAGTGCGCAGGGTAGACTCGGCCCAGGCGTACACGCCGCGCACCGTCTCCCAGAAGAGCGGCTCGTCGAAGACCTGGGCCGCGTGCAGGTAGACATCGAGCAGGCGGGCGTTACCTTCCAGCATCTTTTCATAGTGCGGGATGGTCCAGTCGGCAGTGGTCGAGTAGCGGAAAAAGCCCCCCGCCACATGGTCATACATCCCGCCCTCGGCCATAGCAGTCAGCGTGTGGCGCGCGATGGCCAGCAGTTTCTCATCGTGCCGGGCATGGCCCATAGCCAGGGCAAAGCCCACCGTATCCGGCACAGGGAACTTGGGTGCCTGACCGAAACCACCATGCTTCGCGTCATAGCCCTCCTGCACCGCCCTGGCCACCACATCCACCGTCTCGGGGCTCACATCGCCACGAAGCCGGCTGCGCAGCTCGGCGATGCGCGCCCGGCGCTTGCTGCGCCGCTCCAGCTTTTCCTCCAACTCGGCCCGCTGCTCGCGCACGTAGCGCAGGACGTCGTCGATCACCTCCAGCAGCTCCTCAGCGGGCATGAACGTCCCGCCGCTGAGGAGCGTGCCGTCCGGCGTCAGGAGTGCGGTCGTCGGCCAGCCGCCCAGGTTGTAGCGGTTGTTGATGTCGGGCCGGCGGTCGTTGTTCACCCGGATAGGCACCAGGTCCGTAGCCAGCCGGCGAATGACATCCGGGTGCCGGTAGGTGTCCTCATCCATCACATGGCACCAGTGGCACCAAGTAGCACTGATCGAGAGCAGGATGGGCACATCCCGCTCCTGCGCCTCGGCAAACGCCTTCGGGCCCCAATCTCGCCATGGCACCTCGATGCCGACCTCGTCTGCCCGCATATCAGCCATCGTGCATCACACTCCCTATTCGCAAAGACGCGTCTCTTCACAGATATCCACCAGGAACCGGCTCACCTGCTCATCCAGGCCCTGCGTGCTGAGAAAGGCCTCGGTGACCCCATTTGTAACCTGCACGCGCAGGCTGATCCGGCCCGCCTCACCGGCCAACTCGAGCCGGTCCGCCCGGCGCTCGACCAGCGCAAGCCCGGCGCCTTCGGGCCCAAAGAATCGCTCCGCCGCCCTCAACACCTCTTGCGGGCCGTAGCGGGTCGACGTGCCATAGTTCATGAGGCTGCTCCCCAAGCCGGTCCACGGGGGAAATCCTGCACCGCCACAGCTTCCATGGCGCTACCGCCGGATGACCAGGCGCCGGAAACCCTCGGCGTAGCGCGGCGGCGCGCCCAAATCGGCCGGCTGCCGGGGGTCGGTGTTCTCCCGCATGCGACGGATCAGGGCCTGCGGGTCTTTGATCTGCGTCGCATGGCACAAGAGCGCCTTGATGCGCAGGTCGATGACGTCCGTCGTATCGACCCACGTATCGGGCTCGTTGGTCACGGTCAGATACACCTCAGCAGCTCTGTGCGGCGCCAGCCCTTCCGCCGCATGCTCGGGATAGTAGAGCTTGAGCCCCGAAGCCGGGAAAAGCGCATCAACGGCTACATCGCCGACGACACGATGGTCGGCATGGTTCGGATACACGCCGCGGATAAAGCGGGCCGTCGGGTCCGGTGTGATAACCACGTCGGGCCGCCAGCGGCGCACCTCGCGCACGATCTGGCCCCGCAGCTTGAGCGAGGGCTCCATCTCGCCGTCCCGATACTCCAAAAAGACGACCTCGCGCACGCCCAGCACCCTGGCCGCCGCCCTTTGCTCAGCCTCGCGGATGACCGCCAGGCGCTCCCCCGTCATGTTGGGGTCGTCGCTTCCCTTATCACCGCGCGTGCAGATCAGGTAGCTAATCTCAACGCCCTCACGCGCCCAACGGGCAATCGTTCCACCACAAAAGAACTCGGGGTCGTCCGGATGGGCGACGATAACCATAGCTTTCCGGAATGGGTTCGTCACGATGACAGCTCCGTCCTGGGTCAATCCACCAACAGCCTGCCCGATGTGGGCCGGCCCCCGCGCCCCGTTTCCATCCGCCGGCCGTGGGCGCAACAGACCGGCGGAACAGGTGCACCGCCAAGGCCGCAAATGTAAAACCACTTGATCCTTTGCGCTCTTTGCGGTGGAATCGCCCCCACAAGGGCAGCAATTCCTGTGCCAGTGAAAGGGAGTGTACCCAAGACCGCCGGAGCGTCAAGCGCCACTCTCTGGCCTACATGTTGCTCAATGGGATGGAGAATTGGCAAGCGGGCACATCGCCACAAGCCGGCGCTGCGTCTCGGTCGCCGGCGGCGCATGCTCTTCGGCAGACTGGCCAGACGACACCTGTGGAGGTCGAGCTTGTCTACTGAGCCAGCGCCGTCGCACGGCGAGGATGGGGCCGGGAGGAATCTGCGGGTTCTCTCTGTGCGCGCCCTTCTCGTAGGCTGGCGAGGCAACGTCCTCTCCGTCGTCCTGCAGCCCTTCGTCCTGGCCCTGGGGGTATCGGTGGCCTTCCTCGGGCTGCTGGAAAGCCTGGGCAGCTACCAGGGGCTGATCCCGACGGCCAGCCAACCCCTTGGCGGCTGGCTGGCCGACCACATCGGCCGCAAAGGGATCACCGTCATCGCAGGGGGGCTCACGGCCCTGAGCCTGCTGCTGCTGGCCATCGCCGGTTGCGCCGGCAGCCCGGCTTTGCTGGTGCCGGCCATCCTGCTTCTTGGGCTCAGCTATGTCGGCCAGCCGGCCGCCGACGCGTTGGTGGGCGAATCCGCCGCCGGCACGCAGGTTGGCTTCGCCTACGGCCAGGTGACCTTTGCCTGGGCGCTCTCCGGGGCTATCGCCCTGGTTGCCGGCTACCTGGCCGACCGCACCGGTTTCCCCACCGTCTTTGCCATCACAGCCGGCCTGGAGACGCTAGGCGCCCTGCTCGTCGCCCTCCGGGTCCGCGAGACCCTGCCCCAGCGGCGAGCGCCCCACCTGCCTCCCGAAGAGATCCGGCACCTGACCCGCGACCTGATCACGCCGCCGCATCGCCTGCGCGTCTTTTACCTGGCCGTGGTTATCGACTCCTTCTCCTACGGCCTGGGTTCGGCCCTGCTCTACGGCTTTCTCACCGAGCGCTTTGGCTTTACCCCCCTGCAGTTCGGCATCATGACCACCGTCTACTCGCTCTCCTGGGCGGCCGCCCAACTCCCGGCCGGCCGTTGGACCGACCGTGGCCACGCCAAAGAGTTGCTGATCCTGGCCGAACTGCTCAGCGTAGCGTCCATCGCCGTCTGGCTCGTAGGCAGCAGCTTTGCCGTCTTTGCCGCCTCGATGATCCCCCTGGGCGTGGCCTCGGCGCTCTGGCTGCCCGCGCTGATGGCCTGGGTCTACCATGGTGTACCGGACGAGCGGCGGGCGGAAGAGTTGGGCCGCATCAACGCCGTGCCCGGCATCCTCGCCTTTCCGGCGCCGTTCATCGGCGGCCTGCTCTTCGAGCGCTTTGGCTTTGCCCTGCCCATCGCCCTCAACCTGGCCGGCGCCCTGTTCGCCGCGGCCATCATCGCCCTCGGCCTCCGCCGCCCACCCAGGCCTTAGCCGTTTCCGCACCCCGTGGAGAGCAGCGGTGAATCCGTCCCCTACCCTCTACGCCGGTGCGGAACCCGGGCTTAGAAGCAAGGCTCCGCCGACAGGCACATCTCAAAGCTCTGCACCAGAGGCATGACCATGAAACCCGGCCGGCCGTCGATGAGACCCATAGCCACAAAAGTGTACAGGTTCCCCGCCGTGATGTTATGGTCCGGCAGGACGAACAACTCTTGCGCCTCGCCTACCGGCCGCAGGACGAGGTCATACATCCCGCTCTGCACCTCAGCAAAGGGCGTGGCGCGCTCAAAGGCTACCTGGTGGAAGAGCATGGGGCCGTGGCGAAAGCCCACATCCAGAGCCGGCGCATCGGGCGAAGCGTGCACAAAGCGCACCTTGGCCTGCTCCTCACCCGGGGCAGAGGTCGTATCGCTCAGCAGCAGCGTATGCAGGTGCCGGGCGTTGCCGATCAGGAACAGCGTATAGTCCTGAACCTCTTCGAGCACCGCCAGGTGCCCATCGAAGAGCGGCCGTCCCTGGGGTCCGGCGCCGGCCGGACGGGCCTGGACCTGGTGACGATCCTTCGACACCGGGCTATAGTCGCTGACCTGCCCATAGGCCAGGCCGGCAACCGCCGGCTCCCCATCGAAGAACAGATCGACCGCCGGGGCTTTGGGCGAGGCATGCAACACGCGCAGGCGCGGGGCCTGCTTGGCCTCAGACATCGAGCAACCTCCTCGTGTTCCCACTCTTTCGCGGGGAGAACTCTTTCATCCGCGAGAGGGCAGCAAGAGGCGTGCCAATCAGCAGGGGAGGCGTCCCATAGGCGGTAACTTGAGCAGGACATGACGAACTGTCGGCGTAGAAGACCCCTCCCCCGCGCTGTGTTGGACCTAAACCACTCCAGTGCGGGAGAGGGGGAGCGCCTCCGCCCGCACATGCCCCCAGGCCCCCGTGTGCACTGGCGGCCAGAGTCATATTCCATGGGGGCACGGGGCCGGTCTGCACGCGCGTGGGCGCCAGGGGCATAGCCCCTCTCCGGCGCTGGACGAACACCGCGAGAGCACAGCGCCGGGGAGGGGTTGGCCCCCGAAGGGGGCTTGGGGGTGGGGTCCACGCTCAGGCGAGCGAGCCTCTCCTCCAGTTCCCGTAAAGTTACCGCCTATGGGGCCAGGGCGAGGGGGCAGCCCCGTACTCCGCAATGAGATCCGTTCCGGCCATGCGCGAAGCACCCGGATGCTACGCCAAAAGGCCAAACCTGTTCAACCCGGGCCAAACTCGACCAGCGCCCGGCCAAGGCGATAGGCCTCCTCCAGCGCCGCCAGATCGCGCCGGATAGCACCGGCCTCGTCAACGCCGCGCCGCAGGACGTCGCCCACGTACACAGCGTCCAAGGTGTCCAGCCAGGCCTTGACGGTGGCCACCGTGCCGCTCAGTGGCGCGCGCGGCGAGCCTGCCGTGGCCAACAGCGCCGCCCGTCCCGGATGGGGGGCAAGGGCCTATGCAGAACATACTTGCGCGCCCACAGGCACTGGCAGCGATCGATAAAAGCCTTGGCCGCCGCCGTCACCCCCAAAAAGTAGACCGGCGTAGCCAGGACCACCGCATCGGCCGCAATGAGCTGCACCAGGAGGGCCTGGAAATCGTCATCATCGACCACGCAGACGCCCGCCTCCGCACAGCGCCCACAGGCAATACAGGGGGCGACGCGCTGCCGGCAAAGGTCCACTCGCGACACCTCCGCACCGGCGGACGCCGCCCCCTCCAAAGCGCGCTCCAGGAGCAGTGCCGTGTTCCCGCGCCGGCGCGGGCTGCCGGCAAGGCCGAGCACGGAAACGGTCATCCCCCGGCCAGCGCAGCGATAATCGCCCGGCAAAAGGCCGGCAAGTCCGCCGGCGTGCGCGAGGTGATCAGGTTGCCGTCGCGCACCACCTCGCCGTTGATCCACTCGGCGCCCGCGTTGGCCACATCGTCCTTGATCGCCGCGACCGAGGTGGCCCGGCGGCCGCGCAGCACACCCGCCGAAACCAGCACCCAGGGGCCGTGGCAGATCGAGGCCACAACTCCCCCGGCATCAAAAACCTGGCGCACCAAGTTGAGGACCTCCGGGTAGCGGCGCAGGCGGTCCGGCGCAAAGCCCCCGGGCACAATCACCGCATCCACTTCGGCCGGGTTCAGCTCGCCGGCCGTCACATCCACGCGCACCGGATAACCGTGCTTGCTCTGGTACACCTCCGCCGAGCCGGTGCCGGCCAGCACCACCTCCGCCCCGGCCTCCTGCATCCGATAGTAGGGGTACCAGAGTTCGGGATCCTCGTACATCTCTTCCGCCAGAACCACAACGCGCTTGCCGCTCAGCTCCATTTCATGCCTCCTACGTCAACAGGCTCTTCCAATCGAACCCATCGGCTAACAGCTCATCGCGCCGGCCGCCCACGTGCACCTGCGCCTTGACCGTCCGCGAGACCGGGTTAACCTTGCCCGGATGCCCCAGCAAGATGGCGCCGCGCAGGCGGTCATCCTTCAACACCAGCTTGAGGTAGCGCCCGTCCGAGCCCGCGTGGCGCAGCTCGGTATAGCCCTCGCCCACGCCCTCAATCTCGCCGATGGAGGTCAGGTCCAGGCCGGCGATCCTGAGCGTATTCGAAGGCACCGTGCCCGTATACTCCTCCGCCTCGACCTCGGCCAGGTTGCGCGCCGCCACCCGCGCCTGCTCCACCGCCGCCGGGATGATGCCATACACCTGCCCCTCGAACTCGGCCACATCCCCCGCCGCGTAGACGTCCTCGGCGCTCGTCCGCAGATGCGCATCGACAACGACGCCGCGCGCCGTGGCCAGCCCCGCCGCCTGGGCCAGCGCCAGGTTCGGGCGCCCACCGGCCGCAATCAGCACCAAGTCGGCCGGCAGACGATCGCCGCCCTGCAGGAGGACCGCCTGCACGCGCTGCGTGCCTTCGATCCGCTCCGCCGCCGCGCCGGTCCGCACGGCAATGCCCAGCCCCTCGATATGTCGGGTCAAGACGGTTGCCCCCTGTGCGTCGAGTTGGCGGGGCAATAACCGGGGCGCGAACTCGAGCACAGTGACCTCCAGGCCCAGCGTGCGCAGCGCCCGTGCCGCCTCCAACCCCAGCAGGCCACCGCCGATGACCACCGCCCTCCGGCAATCCCCTGCATAGGCGCGTATCGCGGCGGCGTGCTCAATCGTCCACAAGCTGAAAACGCCCGGCTGTGCAGCGCCCGCAATGGGCGGCACAAAGGGCTGAGCCCCAGTCGCCAGGAGCAACCGGTCGTAGCCGGCGGCCGTCCCCTCGCCAAGAACCAGGCGATGGGCCACCGGCTCGATTCGCTCCACCGCAGCACCGGTACAGACGGCTATCCTGCGCTCACGATACCAATCCAGCCCATAGAAATAGAGCGACTCCCGCTCCGCCTCGCCCGCCAGCAAAGCCGGCAGCTTGGGCCGGGCGTAGTAGAGGTGGGGTTCGGCGCCATAGACCGTGACCTCCGCCTCGGGGCGCTCGGCAACAATCGTGCGCGCCGCATTCGCCCCCGCAGCGCCCAGGCCGATAACGGCAACCCTCACGCGTTCATTCTCCCCCTACAGTAATCGCTCCAGACGGGCAAGCAGTGGGCGGTAGTTGGTGGACAGTTAGGCAGTGGCCAATCCTTAGCGCCCAGGATGGCGGCATCGACTGTCTACTGACTACTGTCCACCAACTACCGCCCACTCGAAGTCTTACGCTACCTTCTCAAACACGTCCTTGCCGGCGCCGCACTCGGGGCACACCCAATCATCGGGCAAGTCCTCGAAAGCGGTGCCCGGCTCCACGCCGTTATCCGTGTCACCCAGAGCAGGGTCATAGATCCAACCGCAGATCGTGCACTCCCACTTGTCCACGTTTCAGTCCTTTCCTCGCTCAACAAACGCTCGCTTCATTTGACAGTACCCACGCGGTCCGACCCTCCCGCAGGTTCCGCGACCTGTTCTGTTGACGGAATCGCTGCTTCCAAGACACCTTCACCGTAGGTGCAGCCTCCTGAAACCTGCGGGAGGGTCGGACCGCAGAATACTACTACTTGAATGCCCGGAAGCGATCCTTGCCCACCCCACAAACCGGGCACTTTTCCGGCGCCTCGTCGGCCACCGTGTGCCCACACACCTCACAGACAAAGACCGTGCCAAGAGCCGCATCCTTACCCGCGTCCACCGCCGCCTTGGCCTCGGCATACATACCGGCATGGATCTTTTCCGCCTCCAGCGCACCGTGCACCGAGCGGCCCGCGCCCTTCTCCGCCTGCAAATCGGCCACAGCCGCAAAGGCGGGGTACATCTCCTCTACCTCGTACGTCTCGCCATCGACCGCCGCCTGCAAGTTCTCACTCGAGCCCTTGATCTGCTCCAACTCGCGCAGGTGATTCGTCGCATGCACGCGCTCGGCAAAGGCAATGGCCTCAAAGAGGCGCGCCACATTAGGGAACCCCTCCTTGCGGGCGCGGTCGGCGAAAATCAGATAGCGCATATGCGCCTGACTCTCGCCCGCAAACGCAGCCAGCAAGTTGCTCTCCGTCATCTTGCGCATGGTGTGTCTCCTTCACGCCAAATCAAGCAGAGCCGTGTGTCTGCAGCCGGTAATGTACGGATTCATTATACCATGCCCCCGAGTCGCCTTCAAGCGAAAAGGGCATGAAACGTCAAGCGTCATGCGTCAAACGACAATTGCCAGGCGAGACAGGCCGCCGAGGGCAAAGTTGACGTTTGACGCATGACGTTTGACGTTTCACGCTTGACGGCCGGTTATCCCTACCCGCCACCCCGTGCTCGCCCTGGTTGACCCAACTTCAACAAGTAGCTAGAATAGGGCAACGTGGCCACTCTACAGTATTCATTACAGGAGCAAGCCATGGACGTCTTTGCCCTGCGCGACCGTCTCATCGCCGACTAGGCCAGCTATAGCATGTCATCCTGGAGGTCTACGCTCGGCTGCAACGCACCATGGACACCGCGAGCCCTACCAGCGCCCCTCGACCCGACCCCGGTGGATCCGGAGGTGGCGCATCTGCCT
>DAOUGZ010000045.1:0-16383 GCA_034428955.1 Anaerolineae bacterium
GGTCTGGCGGGGGACAACATCGGCTGCCTGCTGCGCGGTATTGAGCGGACGGATGTGGAGCGTGGCCAGGTGTTGGCCAAGCCGGGCTCGATCAAGCCGCACCGCAAGTTCAAGGGCAGCGTGTACGTGCTGAAGAAGGAAGAGGGCGGGCGACATACGCCGTTCTTCAACGGGTATCGGCCCCAGTTCTACATTCGGACGATGGACGTGACCGGTTCGGTGACGTTGCCGGAGGGCGTGGAGATGGTCATGCCCGGCGACAATGTGACCGTAGAGGTCGAGTTGATCGTGCCCGTGGCGCTGGAGGCAGGCTCGCGCTTTGCCATCCGTGAGGGTGGCCGCACCGTCGGCGCCGGCGTCATCAGCGAGATCATCGAGTAACGCAGGCGGAGCGATAAGAGATGGCGAAGAAAGAGAACCGGATCATCATCACTCTTGCCTGCACCGAGTGCAAAGAGCGGAACTATACGTCCCAGAAGAACCGCAAGAACGACACTGGGCGTATCGAGCTGAGCAAGTTCTGCCCGCGTTGTCGCAAGCATACGGCGCATCGCGAGACGCGCTAGTTCGCAAAGTAGGCGCGCCGCCGGTTTGCCGGTGGCGCTGCACAAGTGCCTGTCCGAACCGTGGTGTCGTGGGAAGGGGCTTGGGCCTGCGGGCCGGCCCCTCTCGGCAACACCGGGGCACAGCCCCAAGGGGCATTTGATGGACGCCGAGTCCTGTGCTAAAATGGTTGCGGATAGGCGTATAGGCCAGTAGCTCAATTTGGCAGAGCGGCGGTCTCCAAAACCGTAGGTTGCGGGTTCAAGTCCTGCCTGGCCTGCCTAGGCATTTGATGAGACACCGGATCGCGTCGTGGGTCACCCACACGGGTTCTGACGGTGAGGGCGGTCGATCTCGGCCCGCTCGGTAGCGGTCAGGATCGGGTGGCCCCCAGTCGAGACGGTGTCTCCGATTGTTCCCCACCGGCACGCAGGGCGGGAGGTATCATCAGTTGGTGGAGAGAGTACAGCGGGATAACCGCATCGTGCGCTACTTTCGGGAGACCCGTGCTGAGGTCCGCAAGGTGGTGTGGCCGAGCCGTAAGGAGGCCACGCGGCTGAGCCTGATCGTAATCGGCGTCACGGTCGCCATGAGCGCCTTCCTCGGCGGAGTGGACCTGCTGTTCTCCCGTCTCATCGGCCTGCTGATCGGCTAGAGAAGAGCGTTGAGGACGTAGCGATGGATCTTGACGAGAGCCGCCTCGACGAACCACTTGAGGCAGAGGAAACCCAAGAGACAACAGAAGAGGGGGCCCCGGCTCCAGAGGATCAGCGTCCGCAGGCGGCGGCTGAAGAGACGCCTGAGGTGCGCGCTTTTCTTGATGAGGCGCAAGAGTTCACCACGACTCGGCCCGCCCCGGAACAGGAAGCCGAAGAGGCGCCGGCCGAGCGTGCCTGGTACGTTGTTCACTCGTACTCGGGGTACGAGAACAAGGTCAAAAAGAACCTGGAACAGCGCATCGAGTCCATGGGCATGCAGGACCAGATCTTTCAGGTCGTCGTGCCTACGGAAGAAGAGGTCGAGATTCGCGAGGGACACCGGCGAACGACCCGGCGGCGCGTGTTTCCCGGATACCTCTTGGTGGAAATGATCCTGAACGACGACTCCTGGTTCGCGGTCCGCAACACCCCTGGGGTGACGGGCTTTGTGGGCGCGGGCGTGAACAAACCGACGCCGCTGAGCCAGGATGAGGTCGACAAGATCCTCAAGCGCATGGAGAGCGAGGCGCCGCGGGTCCGGGTGACCTTCCGCGAGGGGCAGCGGGTGCGGATTATCGAGGGGCCGTTCGCGGACTTTGTGGGTACGGTGGACGAACTCGATGCAGACCGCGGCAAGGTCCGGGTGCTGGTATCATTCTTTGGACGCGAGACGCCTGTCGAGCTGGATTTCCTGCAGGTCGAGAGGGCGTAGGACGTCAAACGTGAAAAGACGCGTGAGACGTGCCTGACGGCTGATAGCTGATGACGCGTGACGTTTGACGTATGACGTTTCACGTACGTCGTATCCTTCCAGGAGTTCGATAGATGGCAAAGAAAGTCAAGGCAATCGTCAAGCTGCAGATCCCGGCCGGTAAGGCCAGCCCCGCGCCCCCTGTTGGGCCGGCGCTGGGCCAGCACGGCGTGAACATTATGCAGTTCGTCAAAGAGTACAACGCCCGTACGGCGGGGCAGGCGGGCTCTATCATACCGGTAGAGATTACCATCTTTGCGGACCGCTCGTTTACCTTTGTGACCAAGACTCCCCCCGTCGTCGATTTGCTGCGCAAGGCGGCGGGCGTGGAAAAGGGCTCGGGCGTGCCGAACCGCGACCGGGTCGGCTCCGTTACCCGCCAGCAGGTGCGCGAGATCGCGCAGGCCAAGATGCCGGACCTCAATGCCGGTGATATCGAGGCCGCGGAGCGGATGATCGAGGGCACTGCGCGTAGTATGGGGATTCGTATTGCCGAGTAAGTGTTCTACTGCGTAATGCGTACTGCACAAGGTCGCCAGCAGCGGCGCGACCTGCTATGAGCGAGGTTACGGATTACGCATCACGGATTGCGATTCCGTTCCATCCGTGGGAGGGCCGGTTGGCCCGCCTGCACCACAGAGGAGATGACATTATGCCCAAGCATGGCAAGAGATACCGGGCTGTGGCGACAACGGTCGAGCGCCAGCGCATTTATGAAGTACGCGAGGCACTCGAACTGGTGAAGGAGAACGCCCAGGCCAAGTTCGATGAGACGGTCGAAGTTCACCTGCGCACAAATCTGGATCCCCGCCAGGCGGATCAGCAGATCCGCGGCGTGGTGATCCTCCCTGCAGGAACCGGCAAACAGGTGCGCATTCTGGTCTTTGCCGAGGGCGAGGCCGAGCGCCTGGCTCGCGAGGCCGGGGCCGACTATGTCGGCAGCGATGACCTGGTCCAGCGCATTCAGGCCGAGAACTGGATGGACTTTGACGTGGTCATTGCAGTTCCCCAGATGATGGGCAAGGTTGGCCGGCTGGGTCGTGTTTTGGGTCCCCGTGGCCTTATGCCCAACCCCAAGGCCGGCACCATCGTGCAGCCGGAGGACCTGCCCCGCGTGATTCAGGAGACCCGTCAGGGGCGCGTGGAGTATCGCCTGGACCGCACCGGCAACGTGCACGTTCCCGTGGGCAAGGCCTCCTTCAGTGTCGATCAACTGACGGAGAATCTCCGGGCGCTGGTCGATGCCATCAACCGCGCCAGGCCCGCCAGTTTGCGCGGCCAGTACATCAAAAAGATGACGCTCACTTCGACGATGGGGCCCGGCGTGCACGTCGATTTCAACGCCATCGCCGGCCGCTAGCTCCGTACGGCTGGGGGCGGTACAAGCGAATAGAGGGATTACTCGCTGCAGACAGCAGGTGCGGGGAGCCGCATAAACTGTTCAGGCCTGCCGAGGCGGGGACCGTTGGATAGAAGCAAGCGTATTGGGCTTCGTCTCCAAAGCGTCTTCGTGTCGTGAGGCATGAGGGCGCTTTTTGATTCCGGCTGCGTACTGCGTAACCTTGCTTACGGTCGCGTGTGTCGCTTCGAGCGCCGTTACGTAGCACGCAGTACGTAGCTCCAAGGAGGTGATATTCTTGCCTGCAAGTCGTGAAGAGAAAGAAGAACAGATCCAAAGGCTGACCGAGCAGTTCCAAAAGAGCCAGGTCATCATCTGGTCCGAGTACCGAGGGCTGACGATGCCTCGCCTGAACGAGCTGCGCCGTGCGCTGCGGCCGCATGAGGCCGAGTTCCACGTGGTCAAGAACACCCTGGCCGAGCTGGCGCTGCAGAGGGCGGGCTTGCCCGTCGTCGATGAGGTGTTCTCTGGGCCGACCGCCGCGAGCGTGCTGTATGGCGATATTGCCGGCGCGGCCCGCGCTATCAAGGATTTCGCCGGCGCGAACCGCGAGTTTGTGGTCAAGGGTGGCCAGGCGAATCAGCGCCTGCTCAGCGCCGAGGAGATCAGTGACCTGGCTACGCTCCCGTCGCGCGAGGTGCTCTTGGCCCGCGTGCTCGGCGGCATGAACGCGCCGGTATCGGGCCTGGTGACGGTGTTGAGTGGGACGCTTCGCGGCCTGCTCAACGTTCTGCAGGCGCAGGCCCGCAAGCTCGAAGAGGCGGGCGCCTGATTGGGTATTGTGAGGGCAGATGGTGGCACCCTCCCGTAGGCAGGTTTCGCCAACAGAACAGGTCGCGGAACCTGTGGGAGGGACCGACTAGGCGGGCGAAGAGCTCGCCATCAGTAGAAGAGGAGATTTCTCCATGACGAAGGAAGAGATCATCAACGCCATCAAAGAGATGAGCGTGATGGACCTGGCCGACCTGGTCAAGGCCCTTGAGGAAGAGTTCGGCGTGAGCGCCGCGGCCCCCGTCGCGGTGGCGGCGGCTCCGGCTGCGGGTGCGGCGCCGGCGGCGGCTCCTGAGGTGGAGGAGAAGACCGAGTTCGACGTCACCCTCAAGGAAGTCGGCCCGGACAAGATCAAGGTCATCAAGGTCGTGCGCGAGCTGACCGGCCTGGGCCTGCGCGAGTCCAAGGAAGCTGTGGACGGCGCTCCCTCCCTCGTGCGCCAGGGCGTGAGCAAGGAAGAGGCCGATGCGGCCAAGGCCAAGCTCGAAGAAGTCGGCGCGGTCGTCGAGATCAAGTAGTCAAGCGTCGAACGTCAGACGTAGAGACAGCAAAACGTCAGGAGAGGTTCCTCGCGGGCACAATGCCTGCCCGCGAGGAGCCTCTCCTGACGTTTTCGCGTCCTGACGCTTGACGACTCCGCGTCACTCCTCCAGCGCCAGCTCTTGCCGCGGGAAGAGCACTTCGCCGCGCACGATGGTTGCCCCCGGTTGGAGCAGGCCCCAGCGCAGCTCCGACGGCCAGGCGGGCTCGCCGGGCTGGCCCAGCGCCTGCCAGAGGGCTGTCATCTTGCCCGGCATGACCGGATGGAGCAGGATGGCCACCCAGTGCAGCGCCTCGGCCACGTCGTAGAGGGTGGTATCGACGTGTGCCTGCTCACCTCGCTTGAAGGCCAGCCAGGGCGCGCGCTGCTCCAGATAGAGGTTGGCGGCGCGCACCAGGTCCATGATCCCCAGCACGGCCCCCTGCGGGTTCCAAAGCTCGACGGCTGTCCGCGCCAGGGCCGGTGTGCCCAGAGCGCGCTTGATCAGCGCGTGGCGCTCGGCAGCATCCTCGTCGGAGGGTGCCGGCAGCTTGCCCTCGCAGTAGCGCCCGATCATGTGCAGCGTGCGGTTCAGCAGGTTACCCAGGTCGTTGGCCAGCTCGGCGTTGTAACGCTCGACAAAGGCCTCTTCGTTAAAGCTCGAGTCCTGCCCCATGGTCATCTCGCGGGTCAGGAAGTAGCGAAAGGCGTCGACGCCGTACTTGTCGCTCAGCTCCAGCGGCCGGACGACGTTGCCACGGGACTTGGACATTTTGGCCTGATCGATCGTCCAAAAGCCCGTCACGCGCAGGCCCTGGTACACGGGAATGCCGGCGGCCTGAAGCATGGTGGGCCAGTAGATGGCATGGGTCTTGAGGATGTCTTTGCCGATGACGTGATAGCTGGCCGGCCAGAAGCGCCGGTAGAGTTCGCCGTCGGGGTAGCCCAGCGCCGAGACATAGTTGATCAGGGCATCGAACCAGACATAGGTCACGAAATCATTGTCAAAGGGCAGGGGGATGCCCCAGGTCAGCCGGCTCTTGGGCCGGGAGATGCAGAGATCCTCCAGGGGCGAACGCAGGAAGGAGAGCACCTCGTTTCGGTACTGCTCCGGCCGGATGATCTCCGGATGTTCGTTGATATAGCCGATGAGCCAATCCTGATACTTGCTCATGCGGAAGAAATAGTTCTTTTCTTCGATGAGCGTGGGCTCGGTGCCGTGGTCTGGGCAGCGGCCGTCGACCAGTTCCCTCTCGGTCAGAAAGCGCTCGCAGCCCAGGCAGTATTGCCCGGCGTAGGAGCTAAAGTAGATGTCCCCCCGGTCGTAGACCTCTTGCAGGATGCGCTGCACGATGCAGGCGTGCCGTGGCTCGGTAGTGCGGATAAAGTCGTCGTTGCTGATCCCCAGCCGGCGCCAGGTGTCGCGGAAGGCTCCGCTGAGGCGGTCTACAAAGGCCTCGGGCGTCTCCCCGGCGGCCAGCGCAGCCTCGGCGATCTTTTCGCCGTGCTCATCCGAGCCGGTGAGAAAGTAGGTATCGTCGCCCCACAGGCGATGGTAGCGCGCTATCACGTCCGCGAGAACGGTCGCATAGGCGTGCCCCAGGTGGGGCATGGCGTTCATATAGTAGATGGGCGTTGTGATATAGAAACTGCCCGCGGCGCCGGGCTGCGGTTGGGTCACGGATTGCTGCATGGCGTGAATCCTTCAATCTTGCACAATAATCGGTTGGTCAAGGCCTGGGGAGGATTGTAGGGCATTGCGGGAGGCTTGTCAAGAGATGCTGCCCCTGCGCCGGGCTTGACCGGCGGCGGTGCTGGGGCTAGACTGGGGCCGTGAATGGGCCGACAGGATGGCGTGCGCCGGATTTGGCCGCTTTTTCAATGGGACGGGGCGGGCGATGAGCCGCCGGCGAGAGTGGCTGCTCAAGCTCGGGCTGCTCGTGCTGGCGGGCATCATTCAGAGCACGACGATCGCCTCTGTGGAGGTCGCTACGAGGACGGTCTCCCCGATGACCCTGACGGCTTTCAGGGTCGGGATCGCCTCCCTGGCCTTTGTTGGGCTGCTTCTTGCGCTGCGGCCGCCCTTTCGCTGGTGCCGGCGGACGGTGGCCGATATCGCGCTCCTCGGGGTGGTCAATGTGGCCGTGCCCTTTGCCGCGCTGGCCGTGGCCCTGGCCTTTATCACGACCTCGCTGTCGGCGGCGCTCTTTCAGACGGCGCCGGTCTTTACCGTCGCTCTGGCCAGCCTGCTCTTGCCGGCTGAGCGACTGAACGCCATCCGTGCTCTGGGCGTGGCCGTCGCCGTGGCGGGGGCGGTCATTGTGGTCTTGGGGGGTGCGGGAGCGCTGGCGACGGGCCCGCAGGCGCTGCTCGGCGAGGCGATCATCGTCGGCGCGGCGCTCTCCGTGGCTGTGGGGACCGTATACGCGCGCAGGCGCGCCCGGGGTCTGGCCATCCTGGCCGTGGCGGCGGGCCAGATGTTTGCCGCGCTGGCGTTGATTGCGCCGTTGGCGCTGGCCGTGGAGGGGAGACCGGACCTGGGCGCCTACCCGCCGGCAGCCTGGGGGGCGTTGGCTGTGGCGAGCCTGGGCACGCCGGTGCTGGGGTACTGCCTCTACTACTATATCGTCCAGCGCTATAGCGCCTCTCTGGCCGCCTTTACCGGCATCACCACACCCCTCCTCTCGGCGGCGATCGGCGTGGGCCTGCTGAGGGAGCCCTTCAACTTGCCCATGGCCTTGGGGACGCTGCTCCTGATCGCCGGGCTCCTCGTCCTCAGCCGGGCGTATTGATCAGGCGGCCCCCTCCACCGAACTCAGAACAAAGCTGAGCAGCAGGATGCCGAGCACAAAGAGGGCGATGACGGCAAAGGCATAGTCGCGCTGCTTGAGGAAAGCCACTGTGGAGATGACTACCTGCAGGACGGGCGTGGCGACGAGAATGAGCAGCCCGGTGAGGACCAGGGCGTAGGGCCGGGCCGTCAGCGCGCCGGAGAGCACCGCCCCCAGGGTATGGGGCCAGGTATTGAGGCCGGGGATCATCAGGGCTTCCGGCTCGGGAATGGGGCCGTAACCCGTATCGCCGCGGACCAGCATCAGGAGCACTCCCAGGCCGATGAGCGCCAGGCTGGCATAGATCCCACAGCGCAGGAGGACGCAGATCGCATGCTCGTGCGTCTCTGCGCGCTTGGGTTGCGAATCCAACGGCGCCGGTTGCTGCAACGTAATCTCACTCATCCCAGCACCCCCTCAACCGATACCCTTGATGGCCATCTGCACGGCCAGCACCACCAGCAAGCCGACAAAGACATAGCGCAGCGCCCGCGCTTTGGCGCGGACCATCAGGCGCGTCCCGGCGACTGAGCCGCCGATGACGCCCAGGGCCACCGGCGCGGCGATGGCCGGGTTGATCTGGCCGCGCATAAAGTAGACGGCGGCGCTGGCTGCCGCGGTTACGCCGATCATAAAGCTGCTCGTTGCGCTCGAGACCTTGAGGGGCAGGTGCATGGCGATGTCCATCATGGGCACGATGACCGGCCCGCCACCGATCCCCAGCAGGCCCGACACGGTCCCCGCCAGGTAGCTGATACCCAGCACCGGCAGCGAGTTGGCCGCCGAATACTGCACCACCTCGCCCGAGGCCAGGTCGTGATAGCTGCCCTTGAGCTGCAGCCGCTCGGCCACGGCATCACCCCGTGGGGTGGAGGGCGCCTCGTCCCCTTTGCGCAGCATGGCAAAGCCGCAATAGGCCAGCACGACAGCAAAGATGACATAGAGCGCCTGCCCGGAGACGATGCCGGCAATGAACGCCCCGGTAATCGCCCCCAGCGCGGTGCCGATTTGCAGGAACATGCCGATGCGGATGTTGGAGATGTGGTCGCGCACATAGGTGGCGGCGGCACCGCAGGAAGTAGCAATCACGGCGACGATGCTGGCCCCGATCGCGTAGCGGATGTCTACGCCCAAGAGCAGGGTAAGGGCCGGCACGATAATCACGCCGCCGCCCAGGCCCAAAAGGGCGCCAAAGGCGCCGGCGCCGAAGGAGAGTGCGGCGATGGCGAGAAAGAACCCCCAGGAACCCATCATCAGATATCACCCACTTGCAGATTGGCTGCCTGACTCAAATCATCACAAAGCACCATCTCTATTCTAGCATGGACCGGCTATAGCCGCAACAGATAAACATGATTAGAGTTATAAATAACATCTATATCTTGCGAACTTGACAACTGCACAATGTGCCCTAGACTGGAAAGAAACACCCACACCCTGGAGGAACCCATGCCCAATGCTCACGATGCCGTAAACGCCGGGGCGCTCCTGCCGGCGCCCTTTCGCGCCCTGCCACTGGGGGCGATTCGCCCGGCGGGCTGGCTGCTGCGGCAGCTTGGCCTGCAGGCCGACGGTCTGACCGGCCACCTGGAAGAGGTGTGGGATTCGGTGGGGCCCGAGAGCGGCTGGCTGGGCGGCCCGGGGGAGAACTGGGAGCGTGGCCCCTATTACCTCGATGGGCTTGTGCCTCTGGCCCACTTGCTGCAGGATGAGGCGCTGCTGGCCAAGGCGCGGCGCTGGCTGGATTGGACGCTGAACAGCCAGACCGCGGACGGCTTTTTCGGCCCGGCGGATAACCCGGACTGGTGGCCGCGCATGGTGATGCTCAAGGCGCTGCTCCAGCATCAGGAGGCCACGGGCGACCCGCGGGTGATCCCCTTTATGACCCGCTACTTCCGCTATCAGGCGGCGCACCTCCCCGAGCGACCGCTGCAGGGTTGGGGGGCAGCGCGCGCGGCGGAGAACATCCTGGCCGTCTACTGGCTGCACGAGCGCACCGGCGCGGGCTTTTTGCTGCCGCTGGCTGAGGAACTCTTCCGGCAGGGGCTGGATTGGGCGGACCTCTTCTCGGCCTGGCCCTACACGCGGCCCATCGGCTTTTACTATGACTTTCGGCGTATGATCGCCGAGACCCCTTCCTTCCCCGTAGCTCAGGAGCTGATGCGCTATCACACCCACCATGTGGTGAACGTGGCCATGGGCATCAAGAATCCGGGCCTGCGCTATCGGCGTTCCCACGACGAGGGGCACCGCGCCGCCGTGCACCAGGGCATCGAGAGCCTGATGCGCTACCACGGCCACGTAACCGGCATCTTTAGCGGCGACGAGCACCTGAGCGGCCGCAGCCCATCCCAGGGTACCGAGCTCTGCGCGGTAGTGGAGTACATGTTCAGCTTGCAGGTGCTGCTGCGCACCCTGGGCGATGTATACCTGGCGGACGCATTGGAGAAGGTGGCCTACAACGCCCTGCCGGCGACGCTGACCGCCGACCTGCGCGCCCACCAATATGACCAGCAGCCGAACCAGGTGTTGGTGTCGCTGGCCGAGCGCGCCTGGTACAACAATGGCCCCGAGGCCAACCTCTTTGGCCTGGAGCCGAATTTCGGCTGTTGCACGGCCAACCTGCACCAGGGCTGGCCCAAGTTTGTGCAGAGCCTGTGGCTGGCGACGGCAGAGGGCGGCCTGGCGGCGGCGGTCTATGCGCCCTGCCGGGTGACGGCGCCGGTGGCGTCCGGTGTGGAGGTGACGGTGGAGGAGGAGACCGCCTACCCCTTTGACGGCACGGTGCATTTGACCCTGCGCTGCCCGCAGCCGGTGCGCTTTCCGCTGCAACTGCGCATCCCCGGCTGGTGCGAGGGGGCACTGGTGGCGGTGCAGGGCGAGGTGTCGGAGCAGGTGCCGGGCGGCCGTTTCCATACCCTTGAGCGAACCTGGAGGGACGGCGACGAGGTTATCCTGCATCTGCCCCTGCCTGTGCGCCTTTCGAGCTGGTACAACAACTCGGTCGGCGTGGAGCGCGGGCCGCTGGTCTTTGCCCTGCGCATCGCTGAGGACTGGCGCAAGCTGCGCGGGGAGGAGCCTTTCGCCGACTGGGAGGTCCACCCGGCGAGCCCCTGGAACTATGCGCTGGTTGTGGACCGGCAGGCGCCGGAGCCGTGCTTCCACCTGGAGCAGCGCCCTGTGGCCGGCCAGCCTTTTGACCCCGCCCAGGCGCCGCTCCTGCTGCGCGCCCAGGCGCGACGGTTGAGCGGCTGGGGGATGGAAGGCCACTCGGCCGCGCCGCCGCCCCCCAGCCCCGTGCCGGCTGCCGGACCGTTGGAGGAGGTCACGCTCATCCCCTACGGCGCGGCGCGGCTGAGGATTGCCGAGTTCCCGTATTGCGAGGCGTAAACCATCCCATGACCCCAAAGGAGGGGGAGCGGCCATGGAGAGCGACGGTGGGAGTTGGACGGCCTTGCTGTCCCGGATTGCGACCGATGGGAATTTCGAGTTCGACAGGATGGCCGAGGTTCGCCTGCGGCGGCAGATGGAGGCACGGATGCGCGCGCGCGGACTGCGCTCGCAGGCCGAGTATGTGCAGCTCCTGAGCACGAACCCGGGCGAATACCTGGCCCTAATAGGCGCACTGCAGACGACGCGCCGGCGGAGCAGAGGTATGGCTCAGACGAGGGCGATTCGAGGCTCGCAACTGCGACGCTGGATCGAGTCGCTCCCTGTGCCCACGTTGGTGGCGGAGGGCATCCCTGGGAGCGGGGGCATGCGGCTCTTGGCGGCCAACCGTGCGGCGCGCACGTTTCTCATCCAGCCGGTCGACGCCCTTCGCGCCGCGAGCGAACGGCACCAGTGGCTCCATTTGGACGGCACGCCCTGCCGCGATCGGGACCTGCCCCTGCACCGGGCCATCTGGCGGGGGCTGACCAGCCACAACGAACCGCTGCTGCTGCGCGATGCCGCCGGCCACAGGCGCGCGGTGATCGTCGATACCAGCCCCTTCCCCGGGCGCCGTCTGCGTGCAGTGATGTCCGTCCGCGCCGCCGAGGCCTGGCAGGCCGAGCCGGAGCCGGCCGTGCCAAAGGCCGCCCTGGGCCAGTATGAGCGCCTTTATGAGGAGGCGGCGGTGCCGATCATCCTGGCTTCGCAATCCGGCACCGTGCTGGAGACGAACGCGCGGGCGCGCGAGGTGCTGCGCGCGCAGGACAAGGAGGTCGTCGGGGCGCCGCTGAGCGGGCTCCTGGCCGACGAGTCCGTGCCCGCCTACCATCAAGCGGTGGCCTCGCTGGTCCATTCGGGGAAGGCGCGCGCTCGCCTCACCCTCCTGTCTCAGCCGGACCTCATCCTCGAAGCTCTGGCGCGCGAAATCCGCAGCGAGCCGCCGCTGGTGCAGTGGGTCTTGTACGATGTGACGCACTATGTGGCCACCGACCGCATGCGCCGCGACCTGATCGACCTGGTGCTCCACGATCTGCGCAGCCCGCTGGCCACCTCCAGCCTGGGTGTGGAGACGATCGAACGGGGCATCGAGCGCGGCGACACGTCGCGGGTGCGGCGAGCCCTGTCCATGGTCTCGGCGGCGATGCGCCGCCTGGGCCGGCTGGTCGATTCCCTGCTCGACCTGAGCCGCCTGGAGGCGGGGCAGCCGATTTTGCAGCCGGCGGAGAGCGATTTTGGGCCGCTGTTGCTGGCGGCGGCAGCCGAGGTCGAACTGGCCCTGGCCCCTCGCCACCTGCACCTGGAGCTGGAAGTGCCGGGCGACCTGCCGGCCATCATCGCCGACGGCGATATGCTATACCGGGCCACGGTCAACCTGCTGGACAATGCCATCAAGTTCAGCCCGCAGGGCGGCGAGGTGCGGCTCAGCGCTATGGCGCAGGACCACGGGATTTTGATCAGCGTCAGCGACCAGGGGCCGGGCATACCCCGCGAGCTGCAGCCGCGCATATTCGACAAGTTCATCGGCCAGTACCTGCCGCAGGCCCCGCGCAGCTATGGCCTGGGGCTTTCCTTCTGCAAGCTCGCCGTTGAGGCCCATGGCGGCTGGCTGGCTGTCGACTCCGCCCCCGGCCGCGGCAGCACCTTTGCCTTCTGGGTGCCGGTGCGGCCCGGCTAGCAGCGCAACCGCATTTGGAAGGAGCCGCTCCGGGCCTATGCGGAGCAACGAACCCGGGCGCGCTCGTCCGCCGATAGCCGGTACGGCAGCAGTACTGGGGCGTGCCTTCAGACCCCGCCGAGGCGGCTGCCGCATCAGCCCTCGGCCTGTATTTGCCGAATACCAAGTACCGTGATACAGTGCACAGGATGCACACAAGCCGGAAGGGACAGGAGGGCACTATGAGCGAGAAACGCATTCCAGTGGCTTTGCAGCTCTACACCGTGCGCGATCAGACGGCGAAGGATTTCGTGGGCACTCTGAAGCGAGTGGCGGAGATGGGCTATGCCGGGGTCGAGTTCGCGGGCACCGGTGGGCTGGCTGCCGCTGAGCTAAAGAAACTGCTCGATGACCTGGGGCTGCGCGTGGCCGGCAGCCATGTCGCCCTGGGCGAATATGAACGGGACCTGCAGGCGGTGATCGACTATAACCTGGCCATCGGCAACCGCTACCTGGTGGTGCCCTTCCTGCCGGAGGACTTGCGCCAGGATGAGGCGGCGTGGGTGGCTATCGCCGGGCGGATGAACGAGATCGGCGCGGCCTGCCGCGAGCAGGGCCTGACCCTGGCCTATCACAATCACGCTTTCGAGTTCCAGCGCTTTGGGGGGCGCTATGCGCTAGAGATCCTCTACGACGAGACGGACCCCGCGCTGGTCAAGGGCGAGCCGGATGTGTATTGGTTTGTTCGCGGCGGCGCAGACCCCGTGGCCTGGCTGAAGGAGCGCCCCGGCCGCTGCCCTCTGGTGCACCTGAAGGATATGGCCCCGGGCGCCGAGCAGACCTTTGCCGAAGTCGGCGAGGGAGTCATCGACTTTGCGCCCATCTTTGCCGCCGCCCAGGCCGGCGGCGCCGAGTGGTACATTGTGGAGCAGGATATCTGCAAGCGCCCGTCGCTGGAGAGCGCCGCGCTGAGCCTGCGCCATCTGCGGGAGTGGGGCATCGCCTAGCACACCCCCCGAGAATGCACGGACGGCCGAGAGGCGGACAAAGTGTCCATGAGCACCGCGCTCATGGACACTTTGTGGTATACGCCCTTTCCAGTTGCCGACAGTCTTGGGATGTACTCGTAGCGCAGGGGCGCTTGACCCCCTCGGCCAAGCACGATAGAATGGAGGGGCAACCCAGCAATCACTACTGTAGCATGCGCTCAGCGCGCGGGTGAGCCGCCATGACCGTCCCAGCCAACCTCGTTTTCAGCCAGAGTTCGCTCAAGGACTACCGGGATTGCCCCCGGCGGTTCCGCTTGCGCTACCTCGAGCACCTGGCCTGGCCGGCGCCGCAGTCCTCGGATGAGCTGGAGATGGAGCGACGCAGGCGCCTGGGGCAGGATTTCCACCGCTTGGTGCGCCGGCATCAGGCGGGGCTGCCCGCCGAGGCCCTGGCGCCCCTGGCCGCCGCCGAGCCCTGCCTGGCCCAGTGCTGGCAGGCCTATTTGGGCTCCCCCTATGCCAGCCCGCCCGGCAGCGTGCGCCGCGCCGAGCTGACCCTCACGGCGCCGCTGGCCGGCCGGCGGGTCGAGGCCCAGTATGACCTGTTGGCGGGCACGCCCGGCGCCGATTGGCTCATCGTCGATTGGAAGACCGGCCAGGATCGCACCCCCCGCCGGCACCTGGAGAGCCACCCGCAGACGGTGGTCTACCGCGCCGTGCTGGCATTGGCCGGGCAGGCGCTCAACGGCGGGGCGCCAATCGCGCCGGAGCGCATCACCATGGTCTACTGGTTCGTGGCGGCGCACCGGCCGCCGGAGGTACTCCCCTATAGCGCGGCGCAGTTCGACCGCGACCTGCGCACCCTCTCCACCTGGATCCACGAAATCCTCTCTCGGGCGGAGGATGACTGGCCGCCGGCCAGCGAGACAAAGCTCTGCGTCTACTGCCCCTACCGCACCTACTGCAAGCGCGAGGCCGAGCGGCCGACGCCGGACGAGCTCGAGGCTGCCGGCGAGTTCCCGGACCCGGAAAGCCTCCTGGCGATGCTGGACCAAGTTGAGGAGATGGAATTCTGAGCGCCCATGACCGACTGGCTTGAGCCGCAGCCGATCACAGTACCCGAGGACCTGCGCCGCGCGGTGGGCGGCCATTCCCTGGTGGCCGAGGCCCTGCTGCGCCGCGGGGTGGGCGATGCGGCGCAGGCGCGAGCCTTTCTGGACCCCTCCCTCTACCAACCGGCGCCATTGACCGAGCTGCCGGGGCTCGCCGCGGCTGTGGACCGGCTGGCGCAGGCCGTCTCGGGCGGCGAGCGCATCCTCGTTTGGGGCGACTTTGACGTGGACGGCCTGACCGCCACGGCTACCCTGGTGGAGAACCTGCGCGCCCACGGGGGTTTGGTCAGCTATCACATCCCCACGCGTGGCGAAGGGCATGGCGTGCAGCCGGCCGTGCTGCGCGCCGCCCTGGCAGAGAGCCCGGCGGAGATCATCCTCACCTGCGACACGGGCATCAGCGCCCACGAGGCGGCCCTCGTCGCCCGCAACCTGGGCGTCGATTTCCTCATCACCGACCACCACGCCCTGCCCGCCCGGTTGCCCGAGGCGCACACCATCGTCAACCCCTGCTTCTTGCCGGACGATCACCCGCTGCGCACGCTGCCGGGGGCCGGCTGTGCCTATCTGCTGGCGGCGGCGCTGGGCGCCAAGCTGGGGACGGACCTCTACGAGCGCTCGCTGGACCTCCTGGCGCTGGCCATTGTCGCCGATGTGGCCACGCTGCAGGGCGATGTGCGCTACTATCTGCAGCGCGGCCTGGCGGCGCTGAGGTCTACAGAGCGCCTGGGCCTGCGCGCCGTGCTGGAGACGGCCGGCCTGGACCCCAGTAACCTGGACGAGGAGCACATCGGCTTTGCCATTGCGCCGCGGCTCAACGCGCTGGGCCGCCTGGGCGATGCCCGCGCCGGGGCTGAGCTCTTGCTGACCACGGACCTGACGCGGGCGCGGACCATCGCCAGCGAGATGGAGGGGCTGAACAACCGCCGCCAACTCTTGACGAGCCAGGTGCTGCAGGCGGCCGGCCAGCAGATCGAGCGGGACTCGGCGCTCAAGCAGGCGCCCGTGCTCATCGTGGGCCACCGCACCTGGCCTTCGGGCATTGTGGGGCTGGTGGCCGGGCGGCTCTGCGAGCGCTACGGCAAGCCGGCGATTGTGCTCTCGACCCCTGCCGATGGGCCGAGCCACGGCTCGGCGCGTTCGGTGGAGGGGGTCGACATTGCCGCGGCCATCGCCGGCTGCGGCGACTTGCTCATCGCCCACGGGGGGCATCCCAAGGCCGCCGGCCTCTCCCTGCGGCCGGAGAATCTGCCCGAGCTGCGGCGCCGGCTCGCCCTGGAGGTGGCACGGCAAGCGGCGACGGCACCTCCACCGCCGCCCCTGGCCCTCGATGGCGTGCTCGAGCTGGCCCAGGCCACCCCCGAACTGGCGCGCGACCTGCACCGCCTGGCGCCCTTTGGCCCCGGCCATCCGCCCCTGGTGTTGCTGGCGCGGCGGCTGCGGGTGGCGGCTCAGGCGGCGGTGGGCCGGACGGGCGAGCACCGGCGCCTCTACCTGCGGGATGAGGCCGGGCGCGAGCACAAGGTCTTTTGGTGGCAGTCGGCCGGGCAGCCGCTGCCGGAGGGGATCTTTGACCTGGCCTACAGCCTGCGCCCCAGCAACTATCAGGGCCGGGATGAGGTGACGGTGCAGTGGGTGGCCTCGCGCGTGCTGGAGCCGGCGGCCGAGTTGCCGGTTGTGGCC
>DAOUGZ010000046.1:0-27622 GCA_034428955.1 Anaerolineae bacterium
CCGGGGTTGGAACCATGAGCCCACACCGTTCGTGTGGGGTGGCAAGCGGGCCGCCCGTCGTCAGCGCAGTCGCCAACGCCGGCACGCTCTGGGTGGATCTGGTGCCTACACCCACCGACCCATTCGGCGGCGAAAAGGCACCCTGGAACAATGGCTACAATCAAACCAAGTGACCCACTAGTCAATCCCCAAGTATACACCATAATGGGGAAGCGTACCAGTGACCTACAGCCCTGCAGCACCAAGGGGTATGTCACAGAGTTGCCGGCAGCCGTAGAGGGCGTACGCCAAGACATCAGGAAGCATTTAGGCGGACGGCTCCACTTCCTCCGGCTGGGCGCCCTCTTGCCAGGCCTCTGCCACCGCGGCGCGGATCAGGGCGGTCTCCTCCTCAGGCGGCCGGCTCGGCCCGTGCAGCAAGTGCGCCAGAAACTCGCGGTTGCCCGCCGGGCCTAGGATCGGCGAGGGCAGCACGCCGTCGAAGCGCAGAGCAAGCTGCCGGCAGAGTTCCGCAATGCGAACCAGAACGGCCTCGTGCTGTTCAGGCCGGCGCACAACCCCACCCCGACCCACTTCGCCCCGGCCGACCTCGAACTGGGGCTTGACCAGGGTTACGATCTGCCCCGTGTCTTTCAGCCAGTGGGTCACCACCGGCAGCACGAGTTCGAGGGAGATAAAAGAGACATCGATGGTCACCAGGTCCACAGGCTCGGGGAGAGACGGCACATAGCGCACGTTCGTGCGCTCCATGACCACCACCCGGGGATCCTGGCGCAACGACCAGGCGAGTTGGCCATAACCCACATCGATGGCATAGACGCGCGCCGCATCCCTCTGCAAGAGGCAATCGGTAAAGCCACCGGTCGACGCGCCCACGTCGGCCACCACCATCCCTGTGGGCTCAACGCCAAAGCCATCCAGCGCGGCAGCGAGCTTGTACCCGCCGCGGCTGACGTAGGGGAGGCCGACCGAAACCGTGACCTCGGCATCGGCAGGCACCCGCTCGCCTGCCTTGTTTGCCACGATGCCGTTGACGCGGACCTCGCCGGCCATAATGAGGGCTTGCGCCCTGGCGCGTGTTTCCGCCAGGCCGCGCTGTACCACGAGTTGATCCAAGCGAATGCGTTTCATCGGCGCTAAGCATACGCATCGCCGTCCGTCTGTCAAGGTATCCGATACGGACTCTGCGATTACCCTGCTCCCAGCAGAGCATGGTATACTATGCCACAGCGCAGGTATAGTCGATGCAGCAATACAACAACGCCGACGACGAGGAGACGATGATCCAAGCCGTGTTGTTCGACTGGGGCGGGACTGTGATGAGCAACCTGCCGTTCGCGGGGCCAATGGTCGACTGGCCCAGGGTCGAAGCCATCCCAGGCGTAAGCGAAGCATTGGAGGTCATGGCACCCCGCTATCGATTGGCTCTGGCCACCAACGCCGGCGATTCCGGTCCCACTCAGGTGCAGGCGGCCCTGCGGCGAGTGGGGCTGGCCGAGCATTTTCAGGCCATCTTTACCGCCAGCCAACTGTGTGCACGCAAGCCGCAACCGGCGTTCTTTGCGGCCGCCCTCCGTGAGCTGGGGTGCGCGCCCAATGATACCGTCATGGTGGGCGACGATTATGTCACCGACATCCAGGGGCCCAAGAGCGTCGGGCTGCGCGCCGTGTGGTATAATCCCTTTGGCCTCCCCTGCCCTACCGTGCACCCGCTGCAAGATGGCGAGGTCCGCTCCATGGCCGACCTGCCGGCCCTGCTGGAGCATCTGACCTTGCCCGACGTAGACGAGTGCCTGGGGCTTCTGCGCAGCCAGGATGCGCCACCTGCCGTGTTGCGGCACGTTCAGGCCGTAGCGGCCCTCGCCTACAGGCTGGCCCTGCGCCTGCACCGGCTGGGCGAACCGGTCGACCCGCTACTCGCCCACCGCGGCGCCCTTTTACACGATCTCGACAAGATCACGTCCAGACGCCAGAACCGCACCCACGGGGAACTCGGGGCGGAGGTGCTGCGCAGCCGGAGTCAGCTTGCGCTGGCCGCGATCGTCGAGCGCCATCTCATGTTCACGATCCTTAGCCCAGCAAGCCGCCCGACAAACTGGGAGGAAAAGCTGGTGTACTATGCGGACAAGGTCGTGGAAGGGAATGCAATAGTCGGCGTGCAAGAACGCCTCAATGCCCTTTGCGGCCGCTACCCGCAGGACGCCGCGCGCATACGCGCCTGCCTGCCCTTGGTGTTGGAATTGGAGCAGGAGATATGCTCGCGCCTCGGCGTCGCGCCGGCAGACTTGATCGCCACGCCGCGCTACGCAAGGGGGTAGAGAGCGAAAGGAGAGCCGTGCTTCCGGAGAGCCACTGGCGTGTGCTGCGCTGGCTGTGCGACGCTCTGCATAGTCGCAACGTATCGTGGGCGCTGACGGGCAGCACGGGCATGTCTTTGCAGGGCGTGCCCGTCGCGGTGCACGATATCGACGTGCAGACCGATGCGGCCGGAGCCTACCAGATCGAACGCTCTTTCGCAGACTGCGTGACAAGGCCGGTAAGATTCTCCTCCACAGACAAGATTCGCTCGCACTATGGCGCCCTGGAAATCGAGGGCATCGAGGTGGAGATCATGGGCGACATCGAGACCCTGGCGCCCGACGGGGCTTGGCACGCCGCGCCGGATATCGCCGCCCTGCGACGGTTTCTGCACGTGCAGGGCCTGCGCATCCCCGTGCTCCCTCTGGAATACGAGTACGCAGCCTACCTCCGCCTGGACAGAAGCGAAAGGGCGGCGTTGATCCGCCGTACCCTGGATAAGCAGGGAGGCTCACGATGAAAGGCGAGGCCAAAGCAGGAATCGACGATCGCCTGTACCGGGCCATCCTGGCGCGGCGTTCGGTGCGTCGTTATGACAATACACCCCTCTCGGATGCGCTGCTGGCCGAGATCGGCGAGATGGCGCGCAATGTGTGGTCTCTGGTGGGCGACAACCGCTTTGAGGTGCTGCTAAAGAGCACCGCAGGCATCGAACTGACCGCCGCGTTGGGCGCCTACGGGCGCATCGTGAACCCGCCGCACATCCTGCTGCCCTACGCCACCGACGAGGAGCACGTGCTCGAAGACCTGGGCTACCGCGCAGAGCAGATAGCCGTCCGGCTGACGGCTATGGGCCTGGGTTCATGTTTCATCGGCGCGCTCGGACGCGAAGAGGCGGTACGCGCCTACCTGGGCCTGTCCGAGGGGGCGCGAACGGCTGCCTTTCTCGTCTTCGGTCGCCCCTCTGAGGCCCTGGCCGGGCGCGCGGTGAACAGGCTCATGCGCCTGTCTACAGGCGCAGGGAACAAACTGTCTGCCGACCGCGTCTTCTTCCAGGGATCGTTTGCCGCCCCCTCCGCCCCACCGGCCGGTCTGGCGCCGTTGATCGAAGCGGCGCGCAACGCTCCCTCGGCGGTTGATGCGCAGCCCTGGCGTTTCCTGTGGCAGGGTGGCCGGCTGCATCTCTTTGTGAAGCGTCACAATCGCCGCTATGGGCGCGGCCCGGCCGCCGACTACCGCCTGCACGACGGCGGCACCTGTATGGCCAATGTGTCTTTGGCGCTGGCCGCACTGGGCCTAGGCGGGGGCTGGCAGCTGTACGAGGGAGGCGAGCGCGATATCCCCGAACACCCGCCGGAGCTGCAACCTCTTGCCCGGCTTACTCTGAGCCACGATCTATCTCCGGCTTTGCCGTAGCAACTGGGCACGGAAACATGCCCGACGTCTCGCGCCGGGGAGTCGGTGAGCATCGCAGCATGCACAGGGGGAAGAAACAATGGCTATACTCCGCAAGCTGTACTTCCTTGTGCCGGCAGTCCTGGCTGCCGCGCTGCACAATGTGTTGCACGAGAGTGTGCATTATGTCGCCGCCAGAGTGCTCGGCGAAGGGGTCCTCGAGTTCCGCCTGTTCACCAATGGCTGGGGGACCAGCCAAGTCATCTTCACCACGCCGGTTGCCGAGCGCACCGGCGCGCACTGGCTGGCCATCGCCTGGCTGCCGGCCGTCGTCACCGTGCTCATCGGGTATTGCGTTTATGTTAATCGCTCCCGACTCATGGGACGTTGGCCGCTGGTCAACTCCCTGCTCTGGTATGGCGGTCTCTTCTTCCTCTGCCTGGACCCCTTCTACTATGCCATCCTCTCGATCCTCCTCGGCGGGGACGTAGACGCAGCCGGCGCCGTCGGCTGGTCTCCCTGGCCGGTGCGCCTCGTGGCTCTGGTCTTTCTGGTGCTCAATGGTCGGCTGATGCTCCGCTGGCGCCGCGAGGCGCAGGCCGACCCAAAGCGCTATCTGCCGGCCGGGCTGTAGGAGGCCGTCATGCGCAGCGGCTGGAGGCAACTGCTGAGCCTGGCCCTCGTGCTACTGCTTGCCGGCTGCAGTGAGCTCGCTTCGCCGGCCCCGCCCGCCGTGGAGGTGGACGTCTCCGGGGCTACGGCCATGCTCGACCTCCTGGAGGCTGCCGAGAAGGGCGAGCCCTGGAGCCGCAGCCGCATCGCCGAGCTGTTGAACACGCCGCCCTATCGGGGCTTGCTGGCCCACCACGAAAGGCTCGACCCCGGCATGACGTCCGGCAGCCTGCTCGACCTTCTATCGTCTCTGCCGAGCGATGAGATGCTCTCGGTTAGGGCGGGCCGGATTGCGCGCATGCATGCCGCCTACCGCGTCGCCTGTGGCCGGGTCCCCGAGCTGCGCGAGCGGCTCGACACGCTATCGGCCCCCGAGCTGTTGGAGAAGGCGACCGAGAAGGCGCTGGCCGCACTACCGCGCCGTGCTCAACTGCGGACAACGGTGTACTTTGTGCTCGACGGCTACAGTTCGATGTACGTCGAGGGCGACAGCATCTACCTGGACCTGCTGCAGATCTCCAAACCCTACCAGGCCGAGATGGGCCTGGCCCACGAGCTGCACCATGCCGGCACGGCCTCCTTGCTCCCCACGCCCTGCGCCGAACCCGGCCTGGGTGTCGCACTGGATACGATAGCCGGCCTCGTACAGGAAGGGGCAGCAACCTACTGGATCGACGGCTGGCGCGCCGCGCCCACCCCTAACGACCAGGAAGCGATGGAGAGGTTCCTGCTTGACCTTCTCTCCGGATCCCTCTCCACGGATGAGGTGCAGAGTCGCCTGGCGGCCCTGCTCGGGCCTGAACGGGGCCCTCTGTACCGTGTGGGGAACGGCATGATCGCCGAGTTGGCAGCCGCCCACGGTGACGAGTGGGTGCAGGCGCGCCTCGGCGACCCGGTGAGCCTGCTTCGCGCCTACGAGCGTACTGGCAAGTGGCCGGGGGCGCAGGCAGCGATCAAGGTGCTTGTTGAGCGGCGCTCCGAGTGCCCCACCTGGATCCGGTGACGGGCGCAACCTGCCGCCCCTCTTCCCACTCTCTCTCCCGTTGTAGCCCAAGCTCACGCCGGCTCCGCCTGTTACGGACCTGACACACAAAGTAGCGTGCTTGCTTCGCCTGCGCCATACCCCAGCCATACTGCCCGGCTATGATAGTAATGCAGTTGGGCCAGGGATCGCCTGGCCCGCCAAGGAAGCAAGAGGCAATCTGCATCTTTGAGGAGGTTATGTTACAATGGACACCAACAGAATGCGAGAACACGGAACCCATCGCTTGGCTGTCGTCGTCGCCGCCTTGCTGGCCGCTTCGCTCCTGGCCTGCGTGCCCGAGCAGGGGCCGGCGCCGAGCACGGCCACGGCAGCGAGTGGCGCAGCGACGGCAGCGCCATCCACCGCCACCCCCGAAGCCACGGCCTCACCAACGGTGCAAGCGAGCCCGGTGCCGGAGGCCACAGCCGCACCGGCAGAGCCGACGGTCGACACGGTCAAGATATTCCTGGTCGCATTGGAGGATGGGGGCCAGGCCGGGATGGAGATCGGCTGTGGCGACTCTCTCGTGCCCGTCGAGTTCCAGATCACTCCGACGACTGATCCGCTGGCCGCGGCGCTGGCCGAGTTGCTCGCCCTGCGCGACCGGACCTATGGCGAGTCCGGGCTGTACAACGCCCTGTACCAATCCAAGCTGAGCGTCGAGAGTATAGCCCACGAGGATGGCTCCGTGACGGTGCGCCTGACCGGAGACCTTGTGCTGGGCGGCGTCTGCGACAACCCACGCTTCGAGGCCCAGATCCGCGAGACGGTGCTCCAGTTCCCAGATGTGCATGAGGTGGCCGTGTTCATCAACGACGTGCCGCTGGAAGAAGCACTGAGCCTTAAGGGGTGACCGGATACGCGGCGCCGCCGCGAGGGAGGGATGAGATGTGGGAAAAGCTGACACACATCCTGCAGGCAACGGTACGCTTGCTGCCCCTCGCCCTGCTCGCCCTGTCGTTCTCTGCCTGTGGGCCGATTGAGGTAGGCATCGAGCGTCCGGTAACACCGGGCACCGCAGTCGCCCACACGGCAGAGCCATCCCCAACATTCACGGCCACTGCGGCGCTCGGCCAAGTGGGGGCCACAGCCACGCCCGCACCACCGCCAGACCCAACCCCAATGGCGGCGGATCGCGTGCGAATCTATGTGATCGCACTGGAGGATGGCGGCCAGATGGGCAGAGAGGTCGGCTGCGGCGACAGCGTAGTAGCGGTCGAGCGCCAGATCGAGCCGACGCAGGAGCCGCTCAGAGCCGCTCTCGAGGAACTGCTCTCGCTACACGAGCGTTACTATGGGGAGTCGGGTCTCTACAACGCTCTGCACCAGTCGGACCTGCAGGTGGATAGCGCCGTCATCGAAGACGGCCGGGCAGTCGTCCGCTTGTCCGGTGACTTTAGGATGGGCGGCATCTGCGACCAACCGCGGGCCATGGCGCAACTCGAGGAGACGGCCAGGCAGTTCGCCCCGCAGGTCGTCGTTTACATCAACTAACGTGCATGTGGTAGTAACGGCCTTTGGCCGCCCAGGCAGCAATAGCAGGCTTGTCCGCTGAGAGCGAACTCTTGCTTGAGCCACTTGGGCGGCTCAAGCCCGTTACTACCACATTGCTGGAGAGCCTGTCGGGATAGTGACTCTGGCCGGTCGTTAGAGACCGTGCGGCTCGAGCTGTGAGGAGCAGGACTATGGAGGGGACGGTTCGGCGCCAGCGCATTCTGCTGGTCGATGATGACCAAGCCATCACCACCCACCTGGCGCCCTTCCTGGAGCGTTCCGGCTTTGAGGTCCATACTGCGGGCGACGGCGAGGAGGCGCTGCGTCTCGCTGCGGTGCTGGCGCCGGACCTCATCGTCCTCGACGTGCTCATGCCCCGCCTGGACGGCCGCGCTGCCCTGCGCCGTCTGCGCCAGGGAGAGAACTGGACACCCGTCATCCTCCTCACCCAGGTCGGCTCGCCGGCCGAGCGGGCGCTGGCGCTGGACGAGGGCGCCGACGACTATCTGAACAAGCCCTTCGAGCCCTACGAGCTTTTGGCGCGCATACGCGCCGTGCTCCGCCGCAGCCGTGCGGGGGCCATACCCCTCTCAGCGGCAAGCCTCCTACGCAGCGGACCGCTCGAGCTGGACCGCCAGGCGCGGCGCGTGCTCGTGGACGGGCGCGAGGTGGCCCTGACGGCCAAGGCTGTTTCCGTCCTCGAGTACCTGATGCTGCACCCCGACGAGGTGCTGAGCCGGGAGCGGCTCCTCGACGCCGTTTGGGGATGGGACTATGCAGCAGCGACGCGCGCCGTCGATACACGAATCGCCGAGTTGCGGCGCGCTCTGGGCGATGATGCCGAGCGGCCGCAGTACATCGAGACCCTGGTCGGTCAGGGGTACCGCTTCGTGGGCCGAGTGGGGGCAGGGGGATGAGGAGATACTGGCTGCCCCTTTTGCCTGCGGGGTTGGGGCTGGCAGCGGCCCTGGCGCTACAAGCCGGGCGTTGGCCCAACCCCATCGTCTACCTGCGAGCCGGCGCCGGCACCCTTCTGCTGCTTCTGGGTCTCGCTCTGAGCCTGACTTTGGGCCTGGGGCTCGCGTTGGAAGCACTCGTCAGGCGCCGCCGCGCGCAGGCCCTGGCGCGCCTGCGCGGCGAGCAAGCCGAGGCTCACCGCCGCTTCGTCCGCCGCCTGGACCACGAGGTCAAAAACCCCCTCACGGCCATCCGCGCCGGGCTGGCCAACCTGCCCAACCCGCAGGACCCAGTCGTCGCCAGCATCCGTGCTCAGGTCGACCGCCTGGCCCATCTGGCCGCCGATCTGCGCAAGCTGGCGGACCTGGAGGGGCAACCCCTGGACCTGGAACCGGTGGATATCGGCCAACTCCTCAGCGAGCTGGCCGAGGTGCTGCGCGAACGTCCCCAGGCCGCCGGGCGCCACCTGCAATTCAGCGTGCCGCGCGCGCCCTGGCCCCTCCCGCCTGTCGCCGGCGACCGCGACCTGCTCTTCCTCGCCCTGCACAACCTCGCTGACAACGCCTTCAAGTTCTCGCGTCCCGGCGATACCATCGAGATCCGTGCCTTTGAGGATGGTGCCACCGTGGTCGTCGAGATAGCCGACACCGGCCCTGGCGTTCCCGCAGAGGACCTCCCCCACCTGGGCGAAGAGCTGTACCGGGGCAGCGCGCCGCGCAGCGTCGAGGGCAGCGGGCTCGGCCTGGCCCTGGTGCGCGCCATCGTCACCCGCCACGACGGTGCTGTGGCGATACGCAGCCGGGTAGGGCAAGGCACGGTGGTCACCCTGCGCTTCCCAATTGCACGCTAATGTAGAGCTTGCAGATAGAGGCTGCTAGGCGGCCCCTACGGGCGGCCGCCTAGCAGCCTCTATAACTCTCTCTAATCTCAGACTAGCGCTTGGTGTACTGCGGCGCCTTGCGAGCACGCTTGAGGCCGGGCTTTTTGCGTTCCTTGACGCGTGGGTCACGGGTCAAAAAGCCGCCGCGGCGCAGCGTCGGCCGCAACTCGGGGTCGGCCTTCAGCAGCGCACGGGCGATGCCGTGGCTGACGGCCTCAGCCTGGCCGGTGACGCCGCCGCCGGTTACACGGACCATAATGCTGAACCGGTCCGCCATCTCAGTAGCCTTCAGTGGCCCCTGCAACCGGAACTGGTCCATCTCGCGAGTAAAATACTCTTCAACCGGTTTGCCGTTGACGACAATGCTCCCAGTGCCGGGATACAGACGCACCTGAGCTACTGCTTCCTTCCGGCGTCCAGTGCCATAGTAATATCTAGCCGCCACTCAACATCCTCCTGTAGCCTCTACAACGCCAACTCTTGCGGCTGCTGGGCCTTGTGCGGGTGCTCGGGTCCCGCATAGACCTTGAGCTTTTTGATCAGCGCTCGCCCAAGGCGATTCTTGGGCAGCATGCCCCGCACAGCGAACTCGATGGCCCGTGTCGGATGCTTGGCCATCAACTCGGCCAATGGGGTCTCCTTCAGGCCGCTGCGATAGCCCGAGTAATGATAATAGATCTTTTGCCCCATCTTTTGGCCGGTAACACGGATCTTGTCAGCGTTCACAACGATGACGAAATCTCCGGTATCGATGTGGGGGCTATAGATCGGCTTGTGCTTTCCGCGGAGGATGACCGCTATCTTGGTGGCCAGGCGGCCCAAGGTCTGGCCCTCGGCATCCACCACGTACCACTTGCGCTCGATCTCTCCGGCCTTCACCGCATAGGTTTTCACGCGAAACAACTCTCCTTCTGCCACAATTCCGCCGTTGGCAGCGACCAGCTTACCATGCCCGGCTCATATCGCACAGCGACCAGGCACAACCCGTTCGGCGGAGCCATTCCAGCCGTCCGGCTCACGTCGCGCGCACGGATGATATCCTGAAAGCCGTCGACCGTCACCTTTCCCTGACCAACCGCCACCAGCGTAGCGACCAGGCGCCGCATCATGTGCTGCAGAAACGCGTTGGCCTCGACCTCAACCGTCACAATACGGCCGGCAGCCGTACACCGCGCCACAAACACCTCGCGCACAGTGTTCTCACCCTGCGGCGCCGGCCCAAGCGAAGCCAGGTCATGCCGTCCCAGCAAGGTCCGGCAGGCCTCGTCCATCTCCCGCACGTCCAGTGGGCGCGGCACTTGCCAGGCGTAGCGGCTCAGCAGCGGAGAACGCTCCGGCTGGTTGTAGAGCCGGTAGCAGTACACGCGGCTGCGCGCACTGAACCTGGCGTGAAAGCCGGAAGGCACCGCTGAGACCGCCCGGATAGCAATGTCCTGGGGCAGGTTGGCGTTCCAGGCGCGCTGCAAATCCGTCAGGCTGTGAGACCAGACCGCCCGCAAGTGAACCACCTGGCCGCACGCATGGACCCCGGCATCGGTGCGGCCGGCCGGAACCACCCGCACCGCCTGCGCCAGAATCGCCTCCAGGCCTTTCTCCAGCTCACCCTGAATGGTGCGTCCGTGCCTTTGCAGTTGGAAACCGGCGTATTCGGTGCCGTCATACTCTACGAGTGCCGCCACCGGCTGGCCTTCCGTCGTCGTCGTTAGTGCCTCCGGTGCAATGGCTGCTGTAGCCTGCGATCCGAAGCGGCATTGTGAAGGCCGCCCGGAGCGGGCTCTAGCCATCAGGTCGGGTTACCGCACCCCGGCCGTGGTACATCGCGTCACATCTTGACAGGCCAGGCCTTTCATCAAACGCGCGCCCTGCCTGCCGGATCTCATGCAGTACTAGTCAACCAGCGCGAGCAGAACCATGGGCGCGCCATCACCAAGGCGCTGCCCCAGGTGCAGCACGCGAGTGTAGCCACCCGGCCGCTCCAGGTAGCGCGGCACCACTTCGTCAATGAGACGCTTGGTTACCGTTTGGTCCGTCAGGACCGCTGCCAGTTGCCGGCGGGCGTGCACATCCTGGCGCTTGGCAATGGTGATCAGCTTCTCAGCCTCCGCCTGCACTGCCTTCGCCTTGGCCTCTGTGGTCCTGATCCGGTCATGCCGGAAGAGTTCCGTAATCAGATTCCTGTATAGTGCCCGCCGATGCCCCACCGAGCGGCCCAAGTGGCGGCCTGCTACTCTATGTCTCATGAAGGCCAACCCTCTCCAAGTTTCTGTGCATATCCCCAAGACAGCGTCACGGCTACCATACTCGCAGGCAGCCGGTGACGCCGCCGGGATGCAATCACGATAACGATGGTCTACTCGCCGGGCGCCGGAGCAGCCTCGGGCTCTTCGACCTCGGTGTCCTCAGGCAACAGACCAAGCTCATGGAGCCGTTCCAGCAGCTCGTCCAGTGACTTTTGGCCAAAGTTGCGGATAGCGAGGATCTCATTGTGGCCATTCGCGAGCTTGGCAAGGACCTCACCGACCCTGGTAATGCCGGCTCGCTTCAGGCAGTTGTAGGCGCGCATCGAGAGGTCCAGATCCTCAATCGGCATCTGGTCCGCGGGCGTGCCGGCGGCCGGGGCCGGGGCGCTGATCTCCTCCTCGACCTCAACCTCACCATAATCGGCGACGGGCTGGAAGTGCTTGAGAAGCAGGCGAGCCGCCTGATTCAGCGCATCCGCCGGGCGCATGGCCCCGTCCGTCCAGATCTCGAGGACGAGCCGGTCATAGTTCGACACCTGGCCGACCCGGGTCTTGTCGATCGTCACGTTCACCCTGCGGATCGGCGTAAAGATCGCGTCGATCGGGATCTGGCCGATGGGCAACTTGCCCCGGTCCTCGGCCGTAGAGTACCCGCGGCCGCTCTCCACTGTGAACTCGATATCCAGCTCGGTATCTGGCGAGTCGAGAGTCAACAGGTGGAGTTCGGGGTTTAGTATCTCGATCTCGCTTGGTGCCTCGAGGTCCCCAGCCGTCACGATTGTCTTGCCTGCAGTCTGGACTCGAAGCTCAACCGGCCCGTCGGCTGTGGATACGACGCGCAACTGCTTGATGTTGAGCATCAGGGTCGTCATATCCTCCTTGGCGCCGGGGATGTCCGAGAACTCGTGGAACACCCCACTAACGCGCATGGAGGTGACTGCAGCGCCGGTCATGGATGAAAGCAATACCCGTCGAAGCGCATTGCCGACCGTAACGCCATAACCACTCTCAAGCGGACTGATGATGAATCGACCATAGTTTCGAGTGACGACTTCGCCCTCGATCTTGGGCAGCACAAAGCTGTTCGACAAGGGACTCTACCTCCTCAGCCTGCTGTGTCAGCATACAGGCTGTCATCCCTAGCGAGAGTAATACTCGACTATCAACTGCTCGCGCAGTGGAATGTCAATCGCCTCGCGGGTGGGCATGTTGAGCACGCGGCCAGACAAGCGAGCCGCGTTGAACTCTAGCCAGTCAGGTACGGCGTGTCCCTCGAGAGCCTGCGGCAAGTCCTTGAATGCAACCAAGCGCCTGCTGCGCTCGCGAACCGCCACCACATCACCGGGTTTGATCTGATACGACGGAATGTTGACCTTGCGGCCGTTTACCTCGATGTGCCCATGGAGCACGATCTGTCGCGCCTGGTTGCGCGAAGCGCCGATTCCCAGCCGAAACACGACGTTGTCCAGCCGTGCCTCGAGCATGCGCAGCAGGTTTGTGCCGGTAACGCCGCTCTGCCGCTCGGCTGCGTTAAAGTAACGCCGGAACTGGGCCTCCAGCATGCCATAGATGCGGCGAGCCTTTTGCTTCTCTCGAAGCTGCAAGCCATAATCCGACGTCTTGCGCCGGAACTGGCTGCGCCGGCCGTGCATACCCGGTGCATACGCACGCCGCGAGACAGGGCACTTGTCAGTATAGCACTTTTCGCCCTTTAGGTAGAGCTTTTCTTCCTCTCGCCGGCACAGCTTGCACACTGAGCCTGTGATTCTAGCCATTGAACCTCCTCACTGTCTGCCCGGGTCACTGACCTGTCGCCAAGCAGGCAGTACCTCTAGTCACACGAAGTCGCGGCGCGCAGCGACTATACGCGACGCTTGTTGGGTGGCCGACATCCGTTGTGTGGAATCGGCGTCACATCGGAAATCGAACGCACCCGCAGCCCAGCCTGCTGCAGAGCCCGAATCGCCGCCTCGCGGCCTGGGCCCGGCCCCTTGACCAGGATATCGACCTCGCGCATCCCCATGTCCATAGCCGACTTGGCGGCCGTCTGCGCAGCCATAGTGGCCGCATAGGGCGTGCTCTTGCGGGAGCCCTTGAATCCGGACGAGCCGGCACTGCTCCACGTCACCACATTGCCCTGCAGATCGGTCAGGGTGATGATCGTATTGTTGAATGTCGAATGTACGTATGCACGCCCCGCCGGCACCAGTTTTCGTTCGCGCCGGCCACGTCGCACAACAGTCCTTCTCCGTCCCATTCTGCCTCCTGATGCAGCTACCGGTCAACAGCTATCAGCAACCGCTCCAACCTCAACCAGCGCGCTGATCGCCAAAGCGGCAGGCGTTCCGGTGGCGCACAGCCAGCTCTGGCAATCTATGCCCCAACCGGTAAGCCACTATGAACCGCAACAGGCGATGGCAACCGGGTAGCCGATAGCCAGTGGCCGATAGCTGATGACCACTATCACTTCTTGGCCCGTGACCGGCGGCGGCCGGGAACCGTCTTCTTGACACCGCGTTTGGTACGCGCATTCGTCCGCGTGCGCTGGCCATGTACCGGCAGATTGCGGCGATGCCGCAAGCCACGGTAGCAGCCAATCTCGGTCAGGCGCTTGATGTTCATGCTGACCTCGCGGCGGAGGTCACCCTCGACCTTGCGCCCCCGCTCGATCGCGTCGCGCAGGCGAGTGACTTCGGTCTCGGTCAGATCCTTGACCCGCGTGTCGGGGCTGACGCCGGTCTCCGCCAGCACCAACCGGCTCTGGGACGGACCGATACCATAGATGTAGGTCAGCCCAATCTCGACTCGCTTGTTCTTCGGCAGGTCGATACCCGCGATTCTTGCCATCCGTAACCTCTCTCGCGCTCTCAGACCTGACAGGCCCAAGGCCCCGTCAAGTCCCCTGATCTCCTTGCCTACCCCTGACGCTGCTTGTGACGGGGATTCACGCAAATAATCCGCACAATCCCACGCCGCTTGATGATCTTGCACTTTTCACAACGTTTCCGAACTGATGGTCGAACCCGCATGATAACCTCCGCTTCCGACCAGAGGGCCCGCGCGCTATGCACAGGTCCCTCGCTAACCGGAAATCCTCACAGGCGCGTAAGGATCTCCGCCTCATCATCCGTTACGGCAACCGTATGCTCAAAGTGAGCAGCCAGGCTGCCATCCATCGTCACTACGGTCCACATATCATCCAGAACGCGCGTCCGATAGTCACCGATGGTCACCATCGGCTCCAGGGCCAACGTCATCCCGGGGCGAAGCACAGGCCCTCGATTGGGCTGGCCAAAGTTGGGTATCTGCGGGTCCTCGTGCATCTCGCGGCCGATCCCGTGGCCGACGTATTCGCGCACAACCCCGTATCCCCGGCTCTCCGCCACCATCTGGATAGCATGGGACACATCCCCCAATCGGTGGCCAGGCCGCGCGGCGGCAATTCCCGCCGCCAAGGCCTCTTCGGTCACTTTCAGCAGCGCCTCCGCCTCAGGGCTAATCTGGCCGACGCCGAAAGTAATCGTCGCATCCCCTTGATACCCGTCATAGATGACGCCGACGTCGCAACTCACGATCTGGCCCTCGCAGAGGCGGCGGCGCCCCGGTATGCCGTGGACGATCTCCTCATCGATCGAGATACAGACCGACGCCGGATATCCCCGGTACCCCTTGAATGAGGGCACGCCACCCTGGCGACGAATATGGTGCTCAGCCCAGGCATCCAGCGATGCCGTCGTCACCCCGGGCTTGATCCGCTCGCCCAGGCCGGCCAGCACCTCAGCCACGATGCGCCCCGCCCGGCGCATCCGTTCCAGTTCCTGTTCAGACTTGCAGACGATCATCGCCCCACTTTGACCTGGTCCACGGCGGCCCGCAGTTCGTTCTGGACCTGCCCGATATCCTGCTCTCCATCAATCTCGAACAAGACACCCCGCCGGCGGTAATAGTCGATCAACGGCGCCGTTTGCGCCAAATAGACCTCGATCCGCCGACGCTGCGTCTCGGGCCGATCGTCCACCCGCTGCTGGAGCTGCCCACCACAAGCAGCGCAGATCTCCGGCACCTCAGGCGGGTTGTACAAGGTATGGTATACGCCTTGACAGTCGCGACATATCCAGCGCCCGGAGAGCCTCTGCAACAGCACATCAGGCTCCACGCGGATAAAGACCACCACGTCCAGCCGGTCGCCCCGCTCTTCCATAATGGTGTCGAGCGCTTCGGCCTGCTCCACAGTGCGTGGAAAGCCATCCAGGATGACCCCATGCTCGGTGTCAGGCATCATCAGCCGCTCGCGCACCATGGCGATGGTCACCGAATCGGGGACCAGTTCGCCACGGTCCATGTACTCTTTCGCCTGGCGGCCCAAGGACGTGTTTCCCTTGAGTGCCTCGCGGAACAGGTCACCGGTCGCCACATGGGGAATGCCGAGATGCTCAGCCAGCAACTCGGCCTGTGTCCCCTTGCCTGCACCCGGCGCCCCCAACAGAACGATATTCAACCACTACCTCCGGATGAACCCTTCGTAGTGGCGCATCAGCAACTGAGCCTCGAGTTGCTTCATCGTGTCCAGCACGACGCCAACCACAATCAGCAGCCCCGTGCTCGTCACCAGCATCTGCGAAGTGCCTACCAGCAACTGCATCACGAAGGGTAGGATAGCTACCACGCCCAAGAAGAACGCACCAACCAGCGTAATGCGCCGCACCACACCCATCAGGTACTCGGCTGTGCGCTTCCCTGGCCGAATGCCGGGAACGAACCCGCCCTGCCTCTGCAGGTTCTCGGCCAGGTTCTGCTGCTGAAAGATGACGTCCGTATAGAAATACGTGAACCCGATCACCAGCGCGAAATAGGCAATCCAGTAGAAAGCACTGCCCGAGTCGAACAAGCGCACGATAGCGTTGGCGACGGTGCCTACCGCCGGTGAGGCCGAACTCACGAACCAGCTAGCGATCACACCCGGGAAGATCAGGATCGACACGGCAAAGATCAGCGGGATCATACCGGCCGAGTTGACCTGCAGCGGAATGTGAGTGCTCTGCCCGCCATACACCTTGGTGCCACGCACGCGCTTGGCATACTGCACCGGGATACGGCGCTGCCCCTCCTGGATCACCACAATGCCCACAACCGTGACTACTGTGACCAGAGCAAAGACCACCAAAGCCACCGGGTTGGTGATGAGTAGCTGCCCAAAGGTGGCCGGCAACCCGGCAACGATGCCGCCAAAGATGATAATCGAGATACCATTGCCGATACCCCGCTCGTCGATCAACTCCCCCAGCCAAACGGCGAACAGTGTCCCCGCAGCCAGAGTGATCAACGTAGCGATCGTCGGCAGCAAGTTCGCTCCAGAGAAACCAAAGCGGGTCAGCACGGGTGCGCCACCAGTCGCTGCGTTCGCCAAGAGCGAAGCCTGCCCAAACGCCTGCAGGAGGGCCAGCGGCAGGGTCAGCAACAAGGTGTACTGATTCATCTTGTTGCGTCCCGCTTCGCCCTCCTTAGAGAGCTCTTCCAGTGCCGGGATAATCGGCGTCAAGAGCTGGATGACAATCTGCGCCGTGATATACGGGTAGACGCCCATCGCCATGATGGAAAAGTTGGACAGGGCGCCACCCGAGAACAGGTTCAGCAGCCCCAGCAGCTCGTTCGTCGCAAAGATCTCGCGCAAGCCCACCAGATTCACCCCAGGGACTGGGATATGCGCTGCCAACCGAAAGATCACCAACACGCCCAGCGTGAAAAAGATCTTGCGGCGCAGATCAGGGAGCTTGAACGCATTGGAAACGGCCTGAAGCATCGCTTCCTCCAAACAAAACCTACAGCTCCGCTGCGCCTTCCGTCACACTCAGCAGAACAGCCGTACCACCCGCCGCCTCGATCTTGGTCTTGGCCGAGGCCGAAAAGCTATGCGCGTGCACTTCCAGCACCCGGTCCAACTCGCCCCGGCCGAGGATCTTGATCGGCTCCGTCGGCGACTTGACCAGCCCGGCTGCTGCCAGGACGGCAGGCGTCACCTTGGTGCCCGGGTCGAGCCGGCCGAGATCCTGGACGTTCACGACACTGAAAGGCACCTTGAAGATATTGACAAAGCCGCGCTTGAAAGGCATCCGGCGCACAAAAGGCAACTGACCGCCCTCAAAGTATGGCCCCTTGGAGCCTCCGCTGCGCGAGTTCTGTCCCTTGGTACCGCGGCCGGCGGTCTTGCCCTGACCGGCAGCGATCCCGCGGCCCACGCGCTTGCGCGGCCGCTTGGCGCCCTCTGGCGGGCGCAGTTCGTGTTCTTTCATGCAGACACCTCTTCGACCTCTACCAGATGGTCGATGGTAGCCACCATGCCGCGCACAGCCGGGTTGTCGCTCTTGATAACCACATCGCCAAGCCGTCGCAGGCCAAGGGCCTTGAGGGTTCTCTTCTGGTTCTCAGAGTAGCCGATGCTGCTCTTGACCCAGGTAACCTTGAGTTGTTTCTGTTCAGGCATTGGTCACCATCCATGGCGGCCTGACCTCGTCTACGGACTTGCCACGCCGGCGCGCCTCGCCCTCGACATCCTTCAACTGGCGCAACCCGCTCATTGTGGCCAGCACCACGTTCAGCATATTATCGCTACCGAGCGACTTGGTCAGGACGTCCTTGATCCCCGCGGCCTCGAGCACGGCCCGGACTCCACCACCGGCGATCACGCCGGTACCCGGCGATGCCGGCTTGAGCAGCACCTTGGCCCCGCCATACCGAGCGAGCAGCGGGTGCGGGATCGTCGAGGCCACCATCGGCACGGGCTTCATATCCTGCTTGGCGCGCTCGACACCCTTGCGAATCGCTTCGGGGACCTCGCGAGCCTTGCCGATGCCCACGCCGACACGCCCGTTCTTATCTCCAACCACTACAACAACGCGAAAGGCAAAACGCCGCCCGCCCTTGACCACCTTGGCCACACGGGCAATGTGCACTACGCGTTCTTCCAGCTCTTCGGCTTCGCCAAAGTCACTGCGGATTTCCCTTCTGGCCATCAAGCCTCCCTTACGCCAGATTCCACGACCAGTGCCGGCCGGAGCCTAAAACTCGAGCCCTCCGGCGCGGGCACCCTCGGCCAACGACTTGACGCGGCCATGGTACATATAGCCGCCACGGTCAAAGACCACCAGCTTGATCCCGTGGGCGACAGCCCGCTCGGCCAGGATCTGCCCGACCAGGCGTGCTTGCTCGGCCTTGCTCATACCGACCACCCGCCCACGTATCTCGGGCTCGACCGTCGAAGCTGCGACCAGAGTGTGGCCGCGGGTATCGTCGATAATCTGTGCTTCGATGTGCCGCAGGCTGCGGAAGACGCCCAGGCGTGGGCGCTCGGGCGTTCCAGCCACCCGTTTGCGCACGCGGGCATGCCTTCTCAGGCGAGCCAGCCGCCTATCCTCTCCAGCCATTACTTCGCTCCTGCCTTGCCGGCCTTACCTGCCTTGCGACGGATCCTCTCGCCGGCATAGGCCACACCCTTGCCCTTGTAGGGCTCAGGCGGCCGCAGGCGGCGGATCCGAGCCGCGATTTCTCCGACCAGTTCCTTGTCGATACCCTGCACGGTGATGTTCCGGTTGCCGCGAGCGACCTCAAAGGCGATGCCATCCGGCGGCGTCATGACGACTGGATGCGAAAAGCCCAGCGAGAGCACGAGGTTCTTCTCTTGCAGGTCGGCGCGATAGCCGACGCCCTCGATAACCAACTCGCGGCTGTAACCCTTTGAGACGCCCTCGACCATATTCGCCAGCAAGGCTCGAGTCAGGCCGTGCAAGGCACGATGCTTGCCGCTATCCGAGGGCCGAGTTACTACGAGCGTCCCATCCTGGCTAGCAATCTGCATATCCTGATGGAACTCGCGCTGCAACTGTCCCTTCGGGCCCTTCACTGTGACCATGGTGCCTTGAATATTGACCGTGACACCATCTGGCACAGGAACGGGCATTCGTCCGATCCTAGACACCCTCTCTACCTCCCAGTGCGCCGTTTACCAGAAGTAGCAGAGGACTTCGCCGCCGACGCCCAAGCGCCGTGCCCGCCGCCCCGTCATGACCCCTTGCGGAGTCGAGAGGACAGCGACGCCCAGCCCACTGAGGACTAGCGGTATGTTCTGCTTCCTGGTGTACACTCGACGGCCAGGCCTGCTGACCCGCTGCAAGCCGGTCAGAATGGGCCGCCGGTCTTCGCCGTACTTTAGCCAGACCCGCAGGTTGGGCTGAGGGCAATCCTTGTCTTTGACGACGTCAAACCCCTCAATATAGCCCTCATCGCGGAGGATCTGAGCGATCGCTACTTTGAGCTTGGATGATGGCATCTGCACATAACGGCGGCGCACAGCCATACCGTTGCGCAAACGGGTCAGCATATCGGCAATCGGATCAGTCGTGCTCATCTGAACTCCTCTACAGTTGAACGGCCACGGGGTGAGCCCGGCACATCCTCGCTCGTTCACACTGTCTGTCCACAGCGTTCCGGTCTACCAGCTCGACTTCATGATGCCCGGAATCTTGCCGCTCATCGCCTGCTGGCGAAAGCAGATCCGGCACAGGTGGAAGCGGCGCAGGTAACCACGCGGGCGCCCGCAAATCTCGCAGCGGTTGCGCACCCTCGTCGCATACTTGCGCTTCTTCTCCCGGGCAATCATCGACTTTTTGGCCACAGTTCTTCTCCCCTACATCGACCCGCCGGGATCAGGGGACTGGGGGGATACGCACTTGTGCCGGATCCCGCCAATCCTCTGACCCCGGCAAAGGCCCCCTTCTCGATCTCGGCCTCTTACCGGCGCTCGAACGGCATACCAAACAGCTCGAGGAGGCGTCGCGCCTCTTCGTCCGTCGGGGCGGATGTGACCACAGTGATCTCCAGGCCCCGAACTCGATCGACTTGGTCATAGTTGATCTCTGGGAACACAATCTGTTCGCGCAGACCGAGCGTATAGTTCCCGCGGCCATCAAAGCTATCGCGAGGCACGCCACGAAAGTCGCGCTGCCTGGGCAATGCCACATTGACCAAGCGGTCCAGAAAAGCGTACATGCGCTCGCCGCGCAGCGTAACCTTGACGCCGATCGGGTTGCCGGCCCGCAGCTTGAACGTAGCGATAGACTTGCGTGCCCGCGTGACCACCGGTCGCTGACCGGTAATTGTGGCCACATCCTGGGTAGCGGCGTCCAACGCCTTGGCATTCTGCAGCGCCTCGCCCATGCCCACATTGACCACGATCTTTTCGATGCGCGGGATCTGCATGACATTCTTGTAAGCAAACTCTTCGCGCAGGCGTGGCGCGATTTCGTCCCGGTACTTTTCCTTCAACGGTGATATCGCTGGCATGTTACTCGTGCCCGCCTTTACTCAATCGTCTCGTCGCACTTGCGGCAGACGCGGACCTTGGTGCCGTCTTCCATGATCCGATAGCCGACGCGCGATGCCTGGTTGCAGCGTGGGCACACCAAGGCCACATTAGAGATATCGATGGGAGCCTCTCGCTCGATAATGCCGAACTGCGTCCGCACGTCACCGGTTCGCCGCTGGTGCTTCTTGACCAGGTTGACGCCCGACACCAACACCCGCTTCTGAGCGGGCATCACGCGGTGCACAGTCCCGCGGCTGCCTCGATCATCACCACTGATGACCTCGACGGTGTCTCCCTTCTTGATCTTCATACCCTCTACTCCAACTCGCTGCCTACGGCAGATCTTCTGCGGCAGGCCTCTCCTAAAGAACCTCGGGTGACAACGAGACGATCTTCATAAAGCCCCGCTCGCGCAGCTCACGAGCGACAGGGCCGAAAATGCGCGTCCCCTTGGGGTTACGTGCATCGTCCAGGATGACCGCCGCGTTCTCGTCAAAGCGGATGTACGACCCGTCGGAGCGACCGAACTCTTTGGCCGTACGCACAATAACCGCCTTTACCACATCGCCCTTCTTGACTGAGCCACCCGGGCTAGCCTGCTTTACCGAAGCAACGATGATATCACCCACGCTGGCATAGCGGCGACGCGAGCCGCCCAGAACCTTGATGCACATGATCTCCCGGGCGCCCGTGTTATCGGCCACCCTTAGTCGCGAAAATGTCTGAATCATCTTCTATGCCTCACCTGCTAGTGGCCAGCCGCATTGGTCGCGATGGCCTTAACGCCTGCAGCCAGCTAGCGCCGGCCATCAGAATCTTTGAGGGCCACTACTACGCTCTCGCTCAGTAGCCTCTCACCCGGGCCTGCATGCGGCGATACTCCCTGCAAATCGGCCGGCTACAGCTCAGGTCCGCGTTGCAGGATCTCTTCCACAACCCAGGTCTTTTCCTTGCTCAACGGACGGGACTCCACAATGCGCACCAGATCGCCGATGTGCGAGTCATTGTTCTCATCGTGAGCCTTGTAGCGCTTGCGGGTGCGCACCATCTTGCCGTATATCGGGTGCCGAGAGACACTCTCTACGGCCACCACCACGGTCTTTTGCATCTTGTCGCTTACCACGCGGCCGGTGAGCTGCCGCCGCTTCGATGTTGTCATTCCTGACCTACCTCCTGCAGAGCGCGTTGCCGTAGTTCGGTATGCAGGCGAGCGATGTCACGCTTCACCTGGCGGATGCGGCTCGTATCGGCCAACTGCTTGCTCGCCAGTTGGAAGCGCAGGTTGAACAGCTCCTGGTAGGTCTCATCAAGTCGATGCCGCAGCTCGTCCACAGTCAACTGGCGCAACTCGGCAGCCTTCATTACTCCTCACCCCCTGGCGCCGCTTCCCGCGCCACGAACTGGGTGTGGATCGGGAGCTTGTGCGATGCCAGCCGCAGCGCCTCGCGAGCAATGTCCTCATTGACACCGCCCAACTCGAACAGAATGCGGCCCGGCTTGACCACAGCGACCCAGTGATCCAGCGTTCCCTTACCGCCGCCCATACGGGTCTCGGCGGGCTTGGTGCTCACAGGATGATCGGGGAAGATCCGGATCCAGAGCTTCCCACTGCGCTTCAGATAGCGCACCACCGCGCGGCGGGCCGCCTCGATCTGACGGCTGGTGATCCAATAGGGCTCGAGCGCCTGCAAGCCGAACTCGCCGAACGAGATCTCTGTGCCTCGCGTCTCTTTGCCCTTCATCCGCCCCCGGTGGACCTTGGGGTGTCTAATGCGCTTGGGCATCAACATAGTCTGATACTTCCTTATCCTCGGACTCTTCGCAGCTACGCTCAAGGCCCGCAGGGCCACAACCACAAACCGGTGCATAGACTGCTACTGCACGGGCGCCTCAGCGGCCCCGCTCAGGCCGATGGCCTGTCCGCTCTACCAGAGCGATGCACTACTAGTGGCCCGCAGAGATTCATGATGGTTGGCGCCGGACGAACTAGAGGCGCCAGGGAGATCATCGCAATCAATGCGGCAGGCCACTAGGCGCCGGCCTCTCCCTCTTCTACCGGCTCCTCGGCCTCGGCTTCAGTTGGGCGCACCTCGCCACGATAGATCCAGACCTTGACGCCGATGCGCCCAAAAGTCGTCAACGCCTCGGCGACCGAAAAGTCAATATCGGCTCGCAGCGTATGCAGTGGCACGCGCCCCTCGCGCACCCACTCGCGACGCGCCATCTCCGAGCCGGACAGGCGCCCACTGCAGAGAATACGGATACCCTGGGCCCCCGCACGCATAGCCCGCGAAACGGCCTGCTTCATGGCACGCTTTTGCGAAATGCGCCGCTGCAACTGCTCGGCCACGCTCTGCGCCACGATCGTGGCATCCAGGTCCGGCTGGGCGATCTCGGCAACGTCAATCTTGATGCGCTTTCCGCTGAGCCTCTCAAGCTCGGCCCTGAGCGCGTTGACGTTTGAGCCCCGGCGGCCAATGACCATGCCCGGCTTGGCAGTATGGATCTTGATAGAGACCTGCTTCGGGAAGCGCTGAATCTCAACCCGTGCAATGCCCGCACTACCCACCGTCCTGTCGATGGTCTTGCGGATATCGCGGTCCTCAGCCAGCAAGCTGGCAAAGCGCTCACCCTCAGCATACCAGCGCGCTTCCCAGGGCCTTGTCACGCCCAATCGAAAGCCAATCGGATTAACCTTGCGCCCCAACGTTTCCTCCTTCAGTTAGGCTCACTACCTGGTAGCCTGCTCGCCAAGGACCACCGTGATGTGCGTCGAGCGTTTCAGTATCGGCTTGAAGCGCCCACGCGGGCCAGGCTGGCCGCGCTTCAGAGTCGGCCCCTCATCGGCAGTAATGGTGGCCACGATCAGCTCTTCAGGAGAGAGGCCATAGACCTCCCCCGCGTTGGCGGCTGCCGAGCGGATAGCCTTCTCAACCGGCTTGGCGGCTGCCTTGGGCAAGAAACGCAACATCTCGAGCGCCTCCGCCACGTTTCGGTTGCGCACCAGGTCAACAACAAGTCGCACTTTGCGCGGCGACATGTGAATGTACTTTGCTACCGCCCTCACTTCTACCCTCTCTCCTCAGGCTCTGCGGCGTCGCCTACCTGCGCGCGGCCGTCGCCTTTTCCCTATAGCTGTGGCCACGGAAGTAGCGCGTAGGCGCAAACTCACCCAGGCGATGCCCGACCATGTTTTCTGTTATGTAGATCGGCACATGGCGTCGCCCGTCATGGACGGCGATGGTGTGCCCAACCATCTGCGGGAAGATCGTCGAGGCACGCGACCAGGTCTTGACGACTCGCTTTTCGCCCTGCCGGTTCATCGCCTCGATGCGCCGCAGCAGTTTCTCTTCTACAAAAGGTCCCTTTTTGAGCGACCTCGACACTGTTCTCCCCTCCTGAACGGCTATCCGGTGGCCATCGCCGCCAAAGGCGGCGGCCACCACACACTGCACAATCTCTAGCGCTTCTTACTGCGGCGCCGCACGATCATCTTGTCGCTCGGCTTGGCCCGGCGCGTCTTCTTGCCCAGGGTTGGCTTGCCCCAAGGGCTCTTTGGAGACGGCATACCAACCGGCGCCTTACCCTCGCCGCCGCCGTGCGGGTGGTCGCGCGGGGTCATAGCCGAGCCGCGCACTTGTGGGCGCCGGCCCAACCAACGAGTCCGCCCAGCCTTGCCCAGCTTGATATTGGCGTGATCGGTATTGCCGACCTGCCCAATAGTAGCCATGCAGCGCACGTGAACGCGCCGCATCTCGCCCGACGGGAGCCGCAGAGTCGCATAGTCGCCCTCCTTGGCCAGCACCTGGGCCGACACCCCGGCAGCCCGCACAAGCTGAGCCCCGCGCCCAATGTGCAACTCTACATTATGGACCGTGGTGCCCAGCGGCATATTGGCCAGGGGCATCGCATTCCCGGCCCGCACCTCAGCCTGAGGCCCAGACATCACCTCGTCGCCGACCCGAAGCTCGAGCGGAGCCAGGATGTATCGCTTCTCACCATCAGCGTACACCAAGAGGGCGATCCGCGCCGAGCGGTTCGGGTCATACTCAATGGTCTCCACGCGGGCCGGAACGCCGATCTTGTCTCGCTTAAAGTCAATAATCCTGTACTTGCGTTTATGCCCACCGCCCCGGTGCCGCACCGTGATTTTGCCGCGAACGTTGCGCCCGGCGTGCTTCTTCAAGGTTTTCAGCAGAGAGCGCTCCGGCGCGACCTCGCTCAGTTCCTCGAATGACTGGCCAGTCATCCCCCGACGCCCCGGAGAGGTAGGCTTGTATACCTTGATCGCCATGCTACAATACACCTTCCTAATGCGTACTATGTAATGCGTAACGCCGCCAGATGCGATACATACGGTTCGAGGGGTTACGTAGTACATAGTACGCACTACGCAATGCTAACGCGTAGTACGCCTAGACACCCTCAAAGAGCTGTATCCGCTGACCGGGGGCCAGCGTCACAATCGCTTTCTTCCAGTTAGGCGTCCGCCCGATACGGCGGCCCATACGCCGCTGCTTGCCGCGTACGTTGATGACGTTCACCGCCAGCACACGTACGTCGAATGCCATCTCGACGGCCTGCTTGATCTGCAGCTTGTTCGCCCGCCGGTCGACCTCGAACGTGTAGCGGTTCTCAGCATCGCTCTGGATGTTGGTCTTTTCGGTCAACAACGGGCGCCGGATCACTTCATATGGATGCACCACTCGCCTCCTCCGTGCAGGGTGGCCCGGCCACTTGGCGGATCGCTGCCCCCAGGTGCTCGTGAATGGCATCCACCTCCGGCATCGATACGATGAGATAATCGTATCCCAACAGATCTGCCACGTTGAGGGACGCTGTGCGCAACGTCTTGACCTCCGGCAGATTGTCCGCCGAGCGCTCCACAGCGGGCTTGGGCTCCGCCAGCAGGATCAGCGCAGAGCCATCCACTGCCAGGCGACCAAGCATATTGACCATATCCTTGGTCCGCGGCGCATCCATCTGCAGTGTATCCAGCACAATCACCCGCTCTTCGGCTGCCTTGACGGAAAGCGCAGACCGCAGCGCCAGGCGGCGCATCTTGCGCGGCATACGCTGCGCATAGCTGCGCGGATGCGGGCCAAATACGACGCCGCCGCCCTTCCAGTGCGGGGCGCGGATGCTGCCTTGCCGCGCGCGGCCGGTGCCTTTTTGCCGCCATGGCTTGCGCCCACCACCGCTCACCTCGGAACGGGTCTTGGTCTGCACAGTGCCGAGGCGCGCATTGTTGCGTTGCCGCAAGAGCGCCTGGTGCATCACAGCTTCGTTAACGGGCACGGCGAAAACGTCGTCCCGCAGGTCCACCTCGCCGACGGACTCGCCGGCCATGTTCTTCACAGGAACTCGCATCTGTTCCCTCTTCCTAGCGCCCTAACCCTGCCCATGTGCCCCAAGAGCTACGCCGGGCCAGGCGCCCTGTGTCAGCGTCGCTTGCGCGCTTCGCGAGTCTTCAATCCCTTCCGGATGAGCAGAATGCCGTTCACCGCGCCCGGCACGCCGCCCCGCAGAACCAGCAGGTTCCGCTCAGGATCGACCAGCTCGACGCGCAGGTTAAGGACGGTGACGCGCTCCCCGCCCATGCGACCCGCCATGCGCAGGCCCTTGATCACATTGCCGGGCGTCGTGCCGGCGGCGATGGCGCCAGGGTGGCGCTGCCGGTCCGACTGGCCATGAGTGATCGGCCCACCACCAAAGCCGTGCCGCTTCATGACGCCGGCAAAGCCCTTACCCTTGGAGATACCGATGACATCCACAGTGTCGCCTGGCTTGAACATGCTCACATCCAGGCGCTGGCCCCGCTCATACTTGGCAGCATCGTCGGTGCGCACTTCGACCAGGTGACGCAACGACGGCAGCCCCTTCAGATGCCCACGTTCAGGGCTGTTCAGGCGCTTGCTCTCCTGGAACCCAATCTGGATAGCCGCATAGCCGTCGCGCTCCGGCGTCTTGACCTGCGTTACGTGGCACGGCCCCGCCTCGATCGCCGTCACCGGCACAACCGTACCGTCTGCAGCAAAGTGCCGCGTCATACCGACTTTGCGGCCGAGAATAGCTTGTCGTGTTGGCATAATTCATTCCTTCAAGGGCATACTGCCGGACCCAAATGGCCGCAAACGCCCTCGTTCCTCTTCTGCTCGAGGTATACCCTGCAGCCGGAACTAGAGCTTTACCTCAATGTCAACGCCGGCGGGCAGGTTCAACCGCATGAGCGTATCCACGGTCTTGGCAGTCGGCTCTAGCACGTCAATGAGACGCTTGTGAGTCCGGATCTCGAGCTGGTCGCGCGAATCCTTGTCGATGAACGGCGACCGCATGACCGTAAAGCGCTCGATCCTGGTCGGTAGAGGCACGGGCCCGACTACGGCAGCCCCCGTACGTTCCGCAGCCTCCACAATACGCCGCGCTGACTGGTCAAGCACTCGATGATCGAATGATTTGAGGCGTATCCGAATTCGCTGTCGTTTCGCCATAGTCCATGTGGGTCTGCGTAGACTAGACCCGTTCCTCCTTGCTTGCCAGACTCTACTCGATAATCTCGCTGATGACGCCAGCGCCGACGGTACGACCACCCTCACGGATGGCAAAGCGCGAGCCCGACTCCAGCGCCACAGGCACAATCAACTCGACCTCTACGGTCACATTGTCGCCGGGCATGACCATCTCCACGCCCTCCGGCAACGTCACCGAACCGGTCACGTCCATCGTCCGAATGTAGAACTGGGGCCGATACCCGTTGAAGAACGGCGTATGTCGCCCACCCTCTTCCTTCTTCAGCACGTACACGCTGCCCCGGAACTTGCGGTGCGGCTTGATCGAGCCCGGCTTGGCCAACACCTGGCCACGCTCCACATCCGTCCGCTCAATACCACGCAGCAGGCAGCCGATGTTGTCCCCCGCCAGACCCTCGTCCAGCGTCTTGCGGAACATCTCAACACCGGTCACCACCGTCTTGCGAATGTCGTCGCGCAGACCGACAATCTCGATCTCTTCGCCGGTCCGGATCCGACCACGCTCCACTCGGCCCGTCACCACCGTGCCGCGCCCCTTGATGCCGAACACGTCCTCCACCGGCATCAGGAACGGCCGGTCCACCTCGCGCTCCGGCGCCGGGATGTAGCTATCCACCACCCGCATCAGCTCCCAGATCGGCGCATACTCGGGCGCATCCGGGTCCGTCGAGGTCGACTGCAGCGCCTGCAGCGCCGAACCGCGCACAATGGGCGTCTCGTCGCCCGGGAACCCCTGGCTGTCCAGCAGCTCGCGCAGCTCCAGCTCCACCAGCT
>DAOUGZ010000047.1:0-2953 GCA_034428955.1 Anaerolineae bacterium
GGGCTGGCCGTCCTCTCCAAGGGCAACGGCCTGGCCCTGGTGCCTGTCGTGCTGCTGGGCTTTCTGGTTGCCCCTTTCACCGCTCCGCGCGGGCGGCGCCTGCTTGTCGCAGCGACCACCCTCCTGGCGCTGGCCGCCGGGCTGGCTGTGGTCCTCTGGTGGGCGGCGCGTAATCTGGAGGCGGGGGCGGGCGTCTACGGGGGCCGCCGTACTCTGGAGCTCATGCGGCGAAGCCTGCTCTCGGGGCTGGAGAGCGCGCGGGACTGGGACACCCTGCTGCGCCACCTCACGAGCGGCCTCTTTGCGCTCTGGGCCGGCTACGGCTGGAACAACCTGGGCCTGCCCCAACCCCTGTATTCGCTGGGCGCTGCCTGGTGTGCCCTGGGGGCGGCGGGCCTGGTGCGCCGGCTGTGGCGGCTTCGGCGCCGGCAGGTGGCGGCCATGGTGCTCCTGGCGCTGGCCGCTGCCTCGGTGGCCGCGATATCGCTGCTGCACCAGGTGGATGGGAACACGCTCCTCTCCGGGCGTTACATGCTGCCCGCCCTGCCGGCGATCACCGTGCTTGTGGGCCTGGGCTGGTCGGCGCTCCTCCCCCGTTGCGCGAGGCGAGCCGGTTGGGCCGTCATGGCCGGAGGGCTGGCCCTCCTGGCGCTGCTCGCCCCCGTGCTCTACATCCGCCCCGCCTATGCTGCGCCGGCCCGGCTCAGCGAGGCCGACCTGGCCGGCTACACGCCCGTACACGTCACCTATGGCGATTCCGCTGAACTGGTGGGCTACCGCATCGAGGAGCCCTTTGTCGGGCCGGTGGGGACGCTGCGCCTGACCCTCGTTTGGCGCGCCCTGGCGCGTTCCGATACGGACTATTCCATAGCCGTAGCGGCCTTTGCCGGCGACCGCAAGCAACTGGCCGATGTGCGGCGCTTCCCCGGCCACGGTGCGCTGGCTACCAGCACTTGGGAGCCGGGGATGCTCTTTGCCGAGGAGTACGCCATCCCCATCAAAAGCACGGCGCAGGAGGGCCGGCCGGCGTGGCTGGAGGTGAGCCTTTTCAACCATGCCGACCTGGGCCAGACCGTGCCCGTGCGCAATGCCGAGGGGCAGAGCCTGCGGAGCGTACGCCTGGACGGGCTCAAGGTGCGCGGTAAGGCGCCCTATCTCAAGGCCCTGCCGGCGGGCAGCCTGCGCTTGGGCGACTCCATCGCCCTCCTCGGCGCGGCTGTGGACCTGCGCATCGCCGCCGCCCAGCCGTGGCTGGATGTGCAACTCGAGTGGGCGCGGGCGCCTGTTGGAAAGCAAAGCCGGGAAACTGGGTTCCCTGACTACAAGGTCTCGCTGCAACTGCGCGACGCGCAAAACACCGTCATCGCCCAGAGCGACGGCTGGCCGCGGCAGGGGGGCTACCCGACCTCCTTCTGGGAGCCGGGGGAGGTCGTGCGCGACCCCTACACCCTGTTCCTCCCCGGTGACCTGCCGGCGGGCGAGTATGGCCTCTACACTTGCCTCTACGACCACGAGACACTGCAGCGCCTGCCGGTGAGCGGCCCCGATGCCGCATCCCTGCCCCACGACGAGGTGCGGCTGGCCTCGGTTACCGTCGAGGAGGGGAACGGTAGGGCCTTCGCCCTCCACGGCAACCCCCTCCTGCCGGCGGCGGAGCTGCGCGGGGGCGTCGTCGCCGGGCTTGTCGGGGCCGACCGGGCGCTGGCTGCCGGCGACGCCCAGGAGGCGTTGCGCATACTGCGCCGCGAGGTCAGCGACCACGAACCCTTCAGCCTGGCCGGCCTCTACCGCAAGCTGCAGGCCGAGGAGGCCCTGCTCGACGACGACGCGCTGCGGCTGCCCGCGCAGACCCTCGACCGGCTGACCCACTTTGGCCTGCACAGCGTGGCCGTTCCCAACGACCGGCGGGAGGCGCTGTACCTGGCGGAGGCGCTGGTCCGCTTGGTCGACGAGGGCTTGTGGACGCCCGAAACGCTGCGGCGCGTCGTCGCCTATCAGGTCTGGCGGCACGCCGGAACCGGAGGCACAGGCGACATCCTGGCCACCTTGACCGCCCGCTGGCCCGAGGATGCCGCGCTGCGCTTCTACCGGGCCGAGTGGCATGAGCGCCGTGGTGAGCAGGACGAGGCCGAGGCCGGCTATCGGGAGGTGCTCGAGCTCGACCCCGGCTATGCGGCCTGCTACCTGCGCCTGGGGCTCTTGGCCGAAGCGGCTGAGCGCCTGGAGGAGGCGGCGGACTGGTACGCCCGATACCGCGAGCTGGCCCCCGGTGACCTCCTGGGCCTGCAAAAGCTGGCCGAGGCCGCGGCGGCCCTGGGCCGGCCGGAGGCGGCGGACCTGCAGGCGCTCTTGGCCGCGCGCAGCAGCGACGCGCAGGCTGCGGCGGACCTGCTGGGTGTGCCGGTTGAGGCGCTGGAGCTGGGCCCGGACCTGGCGACCAACGGCGGCTTTGAGCAGTGGTGGGGTAACGAGCCGGCCTGGTGGCGGTGGTCGGACATGTTCAACCGCGAGCCCTTCAACTCGGCGGCCTTTGCCGGCGCGGCCGATTCGGTGGCTGTTGTGGAGGGAAAGAGAGCCGCACGAGTGGATGGCTTCTGGATCCAGCGGAATGCTGCCAGGGTACTGGCGCGGGCGGGGTTCTGGTACGTGGAGGCCGGCAGCGGCGCAACACCTGCTATCGACCTGGCTCCCGGTGGCCTGTACCTGGTCAGCGTGTGCTATCGCACCCCCTACGGCGTCGACCCCAGGGTGCAAGTGTACGTCACTGGCGAGGAGAACGTCTTCTGGCAACACGACCGCCGGCTGCCGGCCACAAACGGCGAGTGGCGCCGCTTCGTCGCCGTGGGTTGGAACACGAGTGGCGAAACGGCTACGCTAAAGCCCCTCCTGCGCATCTATGACCCTGGCTCGGTCGAGTTCGACGCCTTCCAGGTGCGCGCCATCCGGTTGGGTG
>DAOUGZ010000048.1:0-13704 GCA_034428955.1 Anaerolineae bacterium
GGTGAAAGAGCCGGCGCCGGTCCTCGTGAACAAGGAGGGCAAGGAGCAGTCGGCGTCCGCTACCTGCGCCGACTATGCCGGCAACGAGGCCTCCGTTACCTTTGAGCCGATCAATATCGATCGCACGCCGCCCAAGCTGGTAGGCCGCGTCTCGCCCGAGCCCAACGCCTACGGCTGGAACAATACCGATGTGACCGTCACCTTTGAGGCGGAGGACGGCCTCGCCGGCCTGGCTTCCGTGCCCGGCCCCACTCAAGTTGGCATCGAGGGCGAGGGGATGGCCGTGATGGGCACGGCGGTGGACCATGCCGGCAATGAAGCGACGGCGACAGTCTCGGTGAGCATCGACAAGACGCCGCCCGAGCTGATCATCCGCATGCCCCAGCCTGACGGGCAGCTCACTTCGGCCATGCCCCTGGACTATAAGGCGCAGGACGCACTGAGCGGCCTGGCCGGCCTGACGGGCAGCGTCGATGACGGAACGGCTGTGGTTCCTGTGGCCAGTGGGGATACACTGGAAGGCGGAGCCTACACCCTGACGGTCGAGGCGAGCGATGTCGCCGGGAACACTGCTCAGGAGGTGCGCAGCTTTACCGTTGTCAACCCGGCCGGCTACTCGGCAGGCACGGGGCTCATCTTCCTCGACGCATCCGAGACCGCGGACGAGAGCGAGGACAATAACGGCAACAACGGCAAGGGCAACAACAACGGCAACAACGGTAAGGGCAACAACAACGGCAAAGGAAACAAGAGCCCGAGCGGGCGTGTGGATGTAGCCATCTTTGGCTACACCTGCCGCTACCACCGTCACGAGCCGGTGCCCAGCAGCCGTTGGCCCTTTACCCTGATCACGCCCAATCTGAGCTTTGTGAGCACCAGTTACGACTGGTTGACAATCGACGGTGCGGTGGCCCGCTTTAGCGGCTCGGGGCGGATCGATGGCCGGCGCGACTTGGGCTTTATGGTCACGGCCATAGACGGCAAGCGAGCCGCCGATGGTACCGACCGCATCCGCATACGCATCTGGGACAAGGCTACCGGCGAGACGATCTACGACAACGAGCCGGGGGCGCCCGACCTGGCCTTGCCCACAACGGAGGTGATAGGCCGCATCGTCGTGCGCGAAAAGTAGATCGTCTCCTCCTTCTCCGGTCGCCCCTGCTCAGGACGGACCCGTCCTGAGCAGGGGCTTTTTTGCCTATCCGAGAAGCAGCCGCCTCGGCTGCTTCTCGGATAGGTTCTTTGTCTCGCGCCGGCCTGTTGGGGTGGCATGCGGCTTGCTGCAGAGCAAGGGGGGCTTGGGGTCTTTCCACCTCTTCCCTTTGCCGACGAGTATACAAGGGTGCGCCCATCGGGTGCGCCGGAGAGGAGCATGCCGTGCCCAGACCGCTCAGCGAGCAGGTGGTGGTTATCACCGGGGCTTCCTCGGGCATCGGGCGAGAGACGGCGCTGCGCTTCGCCGGGCAGGGCGCCCGTGTGGTCCTGGTGGCGCGGAACCAGGACGCACTCGTGGACGTTTCCAGCCACACCCGGCGGCTGGCCGGTGAGGCCCTGCCGGCGCCGGCGGACGTCTCGGATTGGACGCAGGTGCAGCAGGTAGCTCAGAGGGCGGTCGATGCCTTTGGTCGCATCGATACCTGGGTGAATAACGCCGGCGTGGCCGTCTACGGCACCTTTGCGGATACGACGCCGGCCGAGTTCAAGCGGGTTGTCGATGTGAACCTCATGGGCCAGGTGTACGGCGCCAAGGCGGCGCTGCCGCACCTGCAGCGCACCCACGGCACACTCATCGGCATCACCTCCTCGGTGGGGCGCCTGCCGGTGCCGCTTCTGAGCGCCTATGGCGCCGCCAAGAACGGTCTGACGGCTTTTTACAACACCCTACGGCTGGAGCAAGAGCGGGAGCAGAGCGGGGTGCAGATTAGCGTGGTGGTGCCCGCCGGGGTCGATACGCCCTTCTTTGACCATGCCCAGACGCACCTGGGGGTCAAGCCGGGGCCCGGAGGCGTGTCGTACGCGCCCGAGCTGGTGGCCGATGCCATTCTGTACGTGGCAGAGCACCCCACCCGGCAGATGATCGTCGGCGCGGGCGTGGCGGCCGGGTTCGCCCTGGAGCGGGCTGCGCCGCGCCTGGTTGAGCGTGTGCTGCAGAGGATGGCCTATGCCGCGCAGCGCACTCGCCAACCCAAAGCGCCCGACGCTCCCTCGAACCTGTGGCATCCCCTGCCCGAACTGGGCGCCTCGCGCGGCGGGTTCCATGGGCTGGGCTTTGACCCCTACGCCTGGCTCGAGATGCGCCCCCAGCTCAAGAACATCGCTGCCGGGCTGGCCCTGGCGGCGCTAGCCGTCCCGCTGGCCGGCCTGCTGGCGCGCGCGAGCGCCTGCCCGTGGGACGAATCCATCAGTTAGCAGTAGACTGGCGGGTTCCTAAAACCTGTCAGGTCGCGATAGTAGGAGGGAAGACATGCCCATACCACTGGCAGAGCAGGTTGTCGTCATCACCGGGGCCTCGTCGGGGATTGGGCGCGAGACGGCGCTGCGCTTTGCCCGCGAGGGCGCCACCGTGGTCTTGGCCGCCCGCAATCAGCAGGCGCTGCGCGAGGTAGAAGGAGAGATCACCAACGCCGGTGGGACGGCGCTGGTGGTTCCGGCCGACGTGGCGGACTATGGCCATGTGCAGCGGGTGGCGCACACGGCGGCCACGCGCTTTGGCCGCATCAACACCTGGGTAAATAATGCCGCCATCGCCAGCTATGGCGCGTTTGAGGATATCTCGCTGGAAGAATGGCGCCGCATCCTCGACGTTAACGTCATGGGCCAGGTGCACGGCGCGCGGGCGGCCCTGCCGCATCTGCGCTCGAGCCGGGGCACATTGATCGGCATCGGCTCGGTGGTCTCGGAGGTGCCCGAACCCTTGTTGACGGCCTATGTGGCTTCCAAGCACGCCCTGAAGGGGTTCTACGATTCCCTGCGGCTGGAACAATGGCACAACCAGACCGGCGTGCGGGTCAGCTTTATCATGCCGGGCTCGGTGAACACGCCTCTCTTTAACCATGCCGCCACTCACCTGGGGGTCAAGCCGGCGCCGATTCCGCCGGTCTACAAACCCGAGTTGGTGGCCGGGGCTATCCTGTATGCCGCCCAGAACCCTGTGCGCGACCTGTCCGTCGGCGCCTCGGCGGCCTTTTTCGCGGGCCTGCAGCGGCTGTGGCCCAGCCTGGGAGACTGGGTGCAGGAGCGCATGGGCTACACGACCCAGTTCTCCGATGAGCCCAAGCCGGCCAGCGCCCCCAACAACCTCTTCCGAGTCATGCCCGGGCCCGGCGATGTGCACGGCGATTTTGGGGCTGTGCCCTTTGACCCGGTCACCTGGCTGCGGCTGCGCCCTGCAGTGCGCAACGTGGCCATGGGCGTGGCGGCGGCGGGCCTGGTGCTCCCGCTGGTTGGGTTGGCCTTTGGCGCGTTGGCGCTGCCCCGCCTGCTGGAGCGGGAGCGCCCGGCGCGGCTGGGGCCGTCCTTGCTGGGCCTGGGTGTACGGCGTCGGCGTTTCGGCGGGCGCCTGCTGCCGGCGTCGAGGGTCTTTCTGGAGGGTGAGGATATTCCGGGGAGCTGAGCGGCTCCTACAATACCTGTTAGGTGCGGAATCTGGGCCAAGGAAGCGGTCGCCCACCCGGAGGCTCCGGAACCTCCGGGTGGGTTGTGGCTCTCTATGGCTGGGTCCGGATTGGTTTGCGGGAGGGCTAAGGAAAGAACGGGAAGAACTCGCGGATGTTCTCCGCCGTCAGGGGTGAGCCGTACTCGCAGGCCTCAAAGGCCTCGGCGTATTGGATCGTTGCGGCGCGCTGCGGGCCGTAGAGTTCGGCCAGCTTGGCCTGGTAGCGCAAGGCGTCGTCGCGCAGCCGGGGTTCGAGGTGCTGCCGCAGCCAGGCGCGCCGCGCCGTATCGCCCTCCGGCACCTGCTCCAGGTACAGACCGTTGTAGGGCAGCCATTCGTACACCTGCGACGTGTGGCAGTGGAGCGCATCTACCTTCTTTTCCACGACGGCGTCGATGGCTACGACCACGTCGGCCCGGAAGGGGTAGGGTTTTCGGAAGCGGTCGCTGACATAGGCGACCGCCGGGTTCACGCGCAGATGCGGCGTGAGCGAGACTACGCCCGGCACGGTGACCATATAGCAGGCGTCTTGCACGAGGACCGATGTGTAGCGGTGGTCGGGGTGATAGTCGTTGGGGCGGTGGGTCAGGATAAGGTGGGGAGCGAACTCGCGGATGCGGCGGATAATCTCGCGCCGGTTCGCCGGCGTGGGTTCGAGTTCGCCGTCGTGCACGTCCATCACGTCGTACTCGATGCCCAGCGCTGCCGCCGCGGCCTGCGTCTCGGCCCGGCGCCGGCGGGCGAGGGCGACGCCGCCCATCTCATGATGGCCGGCGTCGCCGTTGGTTACCGAGAGAAAGCGCACGCAGTGCCCGGCTTGCACATACAAAGCCGCCGTCCCCGCGACACGCATATCACAATCGTCCGGGTGAGCGCCGATGGCCAGGATGCGAAGTGGGCCTGTCATGCCTCTCTCCTCCATAGTGGTGCAAGCGACAATCGCAGGGTATTGGATCTAGTAGTGCAGCACAGAGATTCTGATGGCCACGCCAAGGAGTGGTGCCAGACAACTAGGGGCGCCGTGTAGGCCTTCGAAATCAATGCGGCAGACCACTAGGCTTCCGGCACCTCGACCGTCACGCTGTTGACCTGGCTGACGGCGATCTCGATGTGCCCTGCGCCGTGCCCCTTGACCTCTTCCTCGCCGGGGAGGGTCAGATCCTGCTCAAAGTCCAGCACCATCTTGAGCAGGGCGCCGGTCTCCTGATCGACCCAGACCTGGCCCTTGGCGACGGTGACTCCCTTGCCGATAAAGCCCTGGATCGCCTCCAGCACGGCGGGGTCGGCATTGGCCATATCGACCGTGAAGGCGTCGGCGGTGCGACCGTCGATGGCCTCGCTGCCGGCCGGGCTCGTGCCCGTTGCGGCGAGGGAGAGGATGATGGTCGGCTCCAGGGGCCACATCGCCCAGGAAAGCCCAAGCCATAGCGACTCCTGGACCTGCCCGTCGACGACCTCGTACTGTTCCTCACCGACGAGATAGCCCTCCGAGGTCTCGGCATCGTCGCCGCTGCCTTCGCTGGTGATCAAGTGCACCTTGTCACCCTCCACATCGGCCTTGATCTCGGAGGTGCGAATCTTGACCTCATCCGCCTCATCGTCCCAGGATGGTGAGGTGCTGTTTATCTCGATGTGGTAGGAGGAAAAGACGCTGGGGGTCTCTTCCGAGCCCTGCAGGAGCGATAGCGCCCCGGTGACGCGGGCCATCGGGTCGCCGCTCTGGGGCGCCGGCTCGTTCGGCTCGGCCTCCCCGGCGGCCGGCTCTGGGGCGCTGGTGGGCTCTTCCGCCGGCTGGGCGAGCGCCCGCGTGGGCGCTGCATTACCTCCCGGGGCCGCAGGCCCTCCACAGGCCAGGACCGTGGGAAGTATCACCAGCAGCAGCGCTACGAGGGCTATATGGCGAACTCTCTGGTACGTCAAGTCTCTTTCTCCTTTGCGAGTGACGGGCCAGAAGTGGCAGCACCTACGTCGCTGCGGGCCGCGTCTGAAGATGCGCTATTGTAGGTCAGCGTTCAGATTGTGTCAAACTTGCTCCATACGCCGATTTTGCGGGGCTTTCCAGATAGGAAGTGTGGCTGCAGTACTACCGGTTGTCGGTCGACGGGTTCGGGGTGGTCGTGAGCTCCTGCCAGGCCTGGCGGATGCGCGCCGTGTTGGGCAGGAGGACCATGGCGCCCGCCGGGGTGATCCAGTCGCTGACCATGGTGCCGTCCAGCACCTGAGTGCGGTACGATGTGGCATCCAGTTGGCAGGCCAGCGGCACAAGCGACAGAATCTTGTCGACGGGCAGGTTGGTTTCGATGGTATCAGCCAGTGCGGCGATGAGTCCGGGGATTTGGGGCAGGACGCTCGGGCGCAGGGCGGCGTCGCGGATGGCCAGCAAGAGCTGCTGCTGGCGGCGGCAACGGTCGAGGTCGCTTGAGCCTTTGCGCGAGCGCGCATAGGCCAGGGCTGTTGGGCCGTCCAGGCGCTGCTTGCCCGGCGCTAGTGAAAAGTAGGACGCGTAAGGCGTTCCCTCATCCATTACCTCGTCAAAGTAGCGATCGACCTCGACGGTCACGCCACCGAGGGAATCGACGATGCGCACGAGTCCGTCAAAGTGGATGCGCGCATAGGCATGCACCGGAATGCCCAGATTCTCGTGCAGCGTGGCCTCCAACAGCCTGGGCCCACCGCCGGGGCCATAGATGCTCTCGCCGATAAAATCGGCGGTGTTGATGCGCCCGGGGCCATAGCCGGGAATCTGCACCCAGAGGTCGCGCGGGATGCTGAGAAGGCCGACGCTTTTGGTCTTGGGCCGAATGGCGACGATGATAATGGTGTCTGTGCGCCAGGAGGGGTCGTCGCCGGGGCGATGGTCGGTGCCCAGCAGGAGGATGTTCAGCTCGTCACTCGGTATGGGCACCGGCGTGGGCGTCGGCGGCAGCGGGGTGGCCGTGGCTTCCAGGGAGACGGGCTTACTTGTCGGGGCCGTCGTAGGGGCTGCCGGCGCCGTCGGTTGAGTGGTCGGCAGGGCTGCATGGCCGCCCTCATGCGGCGCCGCAGAGCCGCCACCCTCCACGAGCACAGAGAGAATCAGCAAAGAGCCGCCAAGGAGCGCCAGAAGCGGCAATATCACGGCCGCCCGCTGTAGGGTCAACCACTCCATCAGGCGGCCGAGCGCCCCCCAACGTCCGTTCAATTGCGGGCTGCTCCCACGAGTTCCCATGAGTCGTCCCCTGCATAGTTGTCGCTGTTACGCGTGGCGCTCCTGCGCCGGCCGGCGGTGCTGCCGGCGTTGCATGACCTCCGACACAACGGCGGCGGCGACGAGCAAGACTTCGGCAGTCAGCGTCAGCCAGGGTACCGGGCCACCGCCAAGGAACCAGGGCCTGGACGGGCTGACCATATGGCTGTAGGTTTCGAACGGCCACAGCCAGGGCAGAACGCCCTCGCCGGGCATGATGTCGCAGAGAAAGTGCAGTCCGTAGCCGATGACCCAGGCCCTGCCCCAGCGCCAATCGCGGCGCCAGAGCCGGCCCGCGAGCGCGACGGCCAGGCTAGAGGCGACCAGCGCCGAAACCGAATGGGCGGGCACGCGCGTCCAGTTGGAGGCGTGCAGCACGTAAAAGATAAACTTGTCGGCCAGGTCTGGGGCGAGCCCCGCCAACACTGCAATGCGCCGGTCTATATCCACAAAGCGCGAGGCGAGGAGTGGGGCTGCGATATGGCCGGGCAAAATCATGGCGATGTCTCTTTCCGCATACAGGCCTGCCGTGTACGCATCAGAAATCCCAGTCCAGCCTGGGTTGAGGGAGATTGAGGCTACGGTCCAGTTGTGCCAAGAGTTCAGGTGGCGCCGCGATGCTATCGGTCATGGCCAGGCCCGTGGCCGGCCCTACGCCCAACCACAGGCGCGTGAAGGTGCTGACGTTGGTGGCGAGGGTGGGCAGGGTGGGGTCGTTGCCCGGCTCTGCCGACGAGGTCGGGCCGAGGGTCACCACATAGTCGCCGGCCACGCCGCGCCACGACGCGTCCGCATCCAGGTAGGCGGCAATGGGGTCGCTGAGGCGCAGGTTAAAGCGCACAGCCGGCCCCGGCAGGTGGGTGCGCACCAGGCAACCGGGCAGGTCGCAGATGCGCATCTGCCACTCGGACCGCGCGCCCATGCCGGTGGCAAAGAGTGACTTGTCGGTAACCCGTGCCTGTTTGAAGGGCCTGTCCATGAGGACCTGCAGTTGGATGCCCGGCGGTTCTTGCATGGTCACCAGGTTGATCTGGTCACCGAGGCTCTTGAGCAGGGACACGAGCTCGAGGAACTGCTCGCGCGTCTGGAACACCAGCCAGTGCACGTGCAGCGGACCGTTCTCGCCCTTGTGCGCATCCGCCCAAAAGTAGTGGCTCAGCGCGCCGCTCGGGCCGTCGTGGTAGCCGAGGCCGACAGGGTTGCGAGTGAAGAGCATCTCAGCGTAGGTGGCCTCGGGGAGGCCGATGTTGACCGAGCCGTGGCGACGGACGCGCAGCAGCCGGGCGGTGTGCATAGCCTGCCAGTCTTCCAGGCCCAGCCGGCGCGGCACGCGATGCCCGGTCGAGACGGTCAGCAAGGCCGGGTCGAAACGGACATAATGCGCGTAGGCGCCGGTGCCGAAGCCGAGCTGATTGTAATAGCCCTGGTCGAACATGCCCAGGCCGGCAGTCAATGCCCCCGCCGCGGCGGCCTGAGCGACGGCGCGGGCCGTCAGGTGCGAGGCCAAGCCCTGCTTGCGCCCTGCGTGCCCGGTGGCCACGCCCATCAGGGCACACATAGAGATCTCTTCGCTCAGGTAGCGGAAGGATGATGGTCCCGTCTGCACCACGCACTCGATGCTGCCCTCCAGCTCGCCGACCAGGACATCTTCCACGCCCAGAAGGAGGTCCAGCGCCTTGATGTGCTGCTCGCTCCCATCGGACCAGCCGATCTCACGCCAGATGCGCTGCACAGCGTCTCGGTCTTTATCTTTGTTGTATGAACGCAGGCGCACAGTATCCATCCTCTCAAGAGTGCAATGAGGCCCACATGGTGAGGCCGGGCCGGAGGGCCTGTCTGCGGATGTGAGCAGGCAAAGCAGCCGACTGCTCCCTAGCAGGGGATTATAGGACAGGCCGCCCGAGGCCGCAAGCAGCAAGCAGGGTAGGGGGATGATTGCTAGGAGGCGAGGGGCAGGCTGAAGAAGAAGGTGCTTCCCTGCCCTTCAGCGCTTTCGAACCACATCCGGCCGTGGTGCTGGCGGATGATTTCGTGAGAGAGGTAGAGGCCGATCCCCAGCCCGCCATAGTCGTAGGGGGTGCCGGTGTGGGCGCGGTAAAAGCGCTGAAAGATGCCTGCTTGCCGCTCGCGGGGGATGCCCACGCCATAGTCTCGCACCGATACCACGGCCTCTCCATCTTCCTTGCGGATGGCGAGGTCAATGTCGCCGCCTTCCGGTGAGTATTTGATGGCGTTGTCGATGAGGCTGGCCAGCACCTGTGCGAGCCATCGCGGGTCACCGCAGACGACTAGCGGCTCCGCATGGATCAGGCGGATGCGGTGCCTTGGGGCTGCGCTGGCGGCGCGTTGTATGGCCTCGGCGACAAAGGGTTCCAGGCTGACCTCGCCCATGGATAGGGGCAGCCGGCCCGTTTGCAGTTGCGAGGCATTGAGGAGGTCGTTGATGATCCGATCCATGCGGTCGGCGCCGCGGTCAATGGCTTCGAGCATCTTGCGCCATTTCCCGGGTGCGTCGGTGCGCATGCGCAGGAGGACTTGCGCATACCCCTTCATGACGGTCACCGGGGTCTTGAGTTCGTGGGCGGCTACGGCGATGAACTGGTCCTTCATACGGTCGATCTCTACGGACTCGGTCACATCTCGCCCGGTCGTCACAGCGCCGATCACCTGCCCCCCGCTGTCTCGGATGGGTGACACGGCAAAGCGCATGTAGGTATCTCGCTGCCGGCTACGGTTGTAGATGATGATATCGCTGGGGCCGACAACCTTTCCGGCGAGAGCTTCTTTGATCGGCATCTCGTCGCTGGTGATCGGCGTGCCGTCTGTGCGGCGCATGGCCAACTGGGCGGGCAGTTCGGAGGCTGCTTGCTGCAGTTCGTGCTTGCCCAAGCCGAGCACCGCTTCGTTGGCATCGTTGGCCAGCGTGATGCGCCCCTGAGTGTCGACAACGAACACGGCATCCGCCATGCTGTCGATGATGGCCCGCAGGCGCACTGCATACTCGTGGGCCTCGGCGGCCAGCCGTTCTCGCTCGGCCTCACCCCGCTTTCGCTCGCTGACATCCTGAAAGTAGACGGAGAGCCCTTCGGGCGACGGATAGGCGTGGACCTCGAACCAGGCGCCCAGGGGCTCATAGTAGGCCTCAAAGGCCACCGGCACCTGGTCGGCAAGGGCCCGGTGATACTGGGCGTCGAATTCCGTCCCGACCGCCTGGGGGAACGCATCCCAGAGGTTGCGGCCGGTCAGTTCCTGGGGCGACGACTGCAGCAAGCGCGCGCCTCCCGGGTTGACGTATGTGATGCACCACTCGCGGTCTACCGCGAAAAAGCCGTCGCGGATCCGCTCCAGGATGAGCACGGCCTGCTCCAGCGGGAGGCTCGCGTCTACGCCCGTCGTTGTGGCGCCGTTCGTATTAGCCCGGTTCATGGTTCTCGCTCGCGGGCATGCTCTCTACACCTATGGCGACGGGCAGGCTGAAGAAGAAGGTAGAGCCCTTGCCCAACTCGCTCTGCGCCCAGATGCGGCCCCCGTGGGCCTCTACGAGGGTGCGGGTGATGTAGAGGCCAAGGCCTACCCCGCCCGGGCGCTCGCGCCCCACAGCAGTGCGGAAGTAGCGTTGGAAGAGGTGGGCCTGCTCTTCGGGCGCTATGCCGATGCCCCGGTCGGTCACGGCTGTGATTACCTGGCCGTCCTTGCGCCAAAAGGTCACACTGACTTGAGTGTCGGGCGGGGAGTACTTGAGCGCATTCGAGAGCAGGTTGACGAGGATGCGCTCAAGGCGGTCTGGGTCGGCGCTGACCTGCAGCGGAATCCTGGGGGTGGCGATGAGTACACGCTCCACGGCCAGGGTGTCGGCATTGCGCCGCAGGACCTCGGCTGCAAAGCGGGGCAGGTCCAGCCGTTGCCGGTTCAGGCGGAGTTGGCCCGATTCGGAGCGGGCCGAGTCGACCAGGTCCTGGATCATGGTGTTCATACGCTGGGCGCCGGAGATGATGGCCTCTACACTTTCCCTCTCGCGGCCGTTGCGTGCCTGTCTCATCAGCCGTCGCTGCAGCAGCTGGGCCTGCCCTAATACGGTAGCCAGCGGGTTGCGCAGGTCGTGGGAGACGGCGCGCAGGATGTCGTCGCGCTGTTCCTGGAGTTCGTGGAGGGTTGTGATGTCGGTAAAGGTGCCGACCACCCCCAACAGCGTGCCGTCTGCAGCGCAGATGGGGGCAGCGCTGGCTGAGACCCAGACTTGCTTGCCGTCCGGGCGGTGAAAGACCTCAATGATGTTATGGACTTGTTCTCCGCGCAGCACCCGCAGGGGAGGGGTCTCTTCGGGCGGCAGCGGCTTGCCTTCAGCCGTCTCGATCCGGAGAGCCGCTTCCCGTTGCTCCATGGGCTTTTTCCATTCTGCAGGCGGCAGCCCGGCCAGGCGCAGGGCGGCGGCGTTCATGTGTTCGGCCTCACCCTCCGGTGTATAGAGGACGACACCGTCAGGAATGGCGTTGATGGTCGCATCCAGTTCTGCCGCCTCGCGTTGGGCGTGGGCGGCCACCTCCTCCGCCTGGGCCTTGAGCCGCTCGCGCTCTTCCTCCGCCTGCTTTCGCTGGGTGATGTCGCGGTCTATGCCCCGGTAGCCACCCAGGCTACCGTCGGGCGCGAGAAAGGGCACGGCGCTCGTTTCCAGCAAGACCGGCCGGCCGTCCTTGCGGATGTTGACGTTTTCCAGAAAGCGGATCGGCTTGCGTTCGGCGGCGATGGCGCGGAAGGTTGCCTCGAAGCGAGGTTGGTCCTCCACGGGGATGAGGTCGAGGGTGGACCGGCCGACGAGTTCGGCGGGCTCGTACCCCAGGAGGTCACGCACACGCGGGCTGAGGTAGGTGTAATCACCCTCTACGTTCACCTCCCAGACCATGTCGCTGGTTACCTCCACCAGGTCGTGGAAGCGCGCCTCGCTCTCGCGCAGCGCCTGCTCGGCATGCTTGCGCGCGGTGATATCGTCAAAGATCACAACGGCGGCTACGATGCGGCCCTCGGCATTGCGAATGGGCGCAGCGCTGTTTTCCAGGGTGAGCCACGACCCGTCTCGCCGGCGGGCACAAACCTCTTCTCTGACCACGACCTCGCCGCGTTGCAGTGCCCGTGCCAGTGGCATCTGCTCGGGGATGTAGGGCTGCCCGTCTGGGTGAAAGATCGGCCACTCGGCGTATTCCGCGACCTCGGCTGAGGGCTGGAAGGGTTCGCCAAAGATGCGTTCGCTCTGCTCGTTGCCGAGAATGAGCCGGCCGGAGGGCGCTTCGGCGATGACAACCCCGGAGGGCATCTGGCGCAGGATGGCCTCTAGCGTGCTGCGCTCTGTCTCCAGTTGGTCTATTACCTGGCGCAGTTCATCACCGCAAACCCGGCCGCCGATGGTGGCGATCACGCCGACGATGGAATCCAGCACGGCAGAGAGCCGAAAGACATCCCTTGCCTCTACATCGGATAGGTCCTGCTCCAGGGCGGCCCACATCTCGCTGTGCAGGATACGGTACTCGCGCTGCAGGTCATCCTGAAGAACGCCCTGCGACACGCGGAGGTGAGCGTGCTCGCGGGCAGGCACGGTCCAGGGAGCCTCTTCGGCCTGGCCTTGCCCGGTGCGCAACGCGCCGGCGATTCCTCGCAGCAGCTGCGGGGCGCTGTTGCGCAACTCGTCGAGGCGCAGGTCCGGGCGGTGCGGGTATACATCGCGCTGGAGCCGCCAGACCCAACGTTCGACGATTTCCGTTGTCCGGCGCTCGAGTATACCGGCTGCAGCCTGCAGGGCAGCCTGCACGGCCTGCGTGGCCGTCGCTTCCGGTGCCATGGCTCCCTCCATCGATGCGCGCAATCGCCGGAAGCACAGCAAGACATGTGCCGCAGCACCTTCGCAGGGCTGGGTATGGTTCATGCTGGCAGGGATCCAGTGTTGTGCAGATCTGGTCTGCAAGCGGGAGGTGTGTGCGCATGCAGAGCATGAAGGATCCGGGGACGGTGGCCCTGCTATTCAACGTAGCCCGCAACTCGGGCGACCTGGACAAGGCGATGGATCTCTTGGCCGATGATGCGGTTTTTCATCTGGAGCCGCCCTTTTACGGCACCTCGGCTGAACTCAAGGGCAAGGCGGCCATCCGCCGGTATCTGGAACTGGAGGTCGAGGACCATTTCCGTGCCGAGTATTACGCCGTACAGGTGGCGGGAAGCACGACGACGTTCTACATCACTGCAACGTCGGAGGCCTATCGGCAGCAGGGGATTGATGAATTGCGCGGCAAGGGCGAGATGGCCGTCGAGAAGGGCAAGATCAAGCGTTTCGATTTCGAGGCGACGCCCGAGACGGTGCACGAGATACAGGAGAGGAAGGTAGCGGCGCCGCAGTGAGGGCAGACCTGACGGGTTTGTGAAATCGGCACCACCTACGGGCACGTAGGGAAATGGGAGACGGCCACGTACTCCGGTAGACCTGACGGGTTTCCGAAACCCGTCAGGTCTACGGGGTTTCCACCTCTACTCTTCCACTACCTCGAACTCGCCCCGCAGCCCGCTCTGCGCGTCGGGGCCGATCCAGAGGTGGAATGTGCCCGGCTCGGTCATGTGCTGCATATCGGCATTGTGGAAGGCCAGATCATCCGTATGCAGCCGGAAGCTGACCCGGCGGCTCTCTCCGGCGGCCAGCTCGACTCGCTCAAAGCCCTTTAGCTCGCGAACGGGGCGCGTCACCGAGCCGATCAGGTCGCGCACGTAGAGCTGCACGACCTCTGTACCCTTGCGCGCGCCGGTGTTGGTCAGGGTGACCTCGGCGGTCAGTGCCTCACCCCGC
>DAOUGZ010000049.1:0-12963 GCA_034428955.1 Anaerolineae bacterium
CACGGCTCCAGCGCATCCCGGCTTGGGTCATACGTTCCTGTACCACAACTTTGCACCCGGATTCCACGGTCCCACTACCTACCGGATAGCCTGCCCTACGAAAGGCTTGGTAAGTCATGCGCTTTCTATGACGGTAAAGGTAGCCAATGAGGACCCCAAGCTTCTCAGGAAGTGGTACGCCTCGGGGACAGCGTAGCCGTATCTCGTGCATCAGGCCTCGCAGGTTACCGGCCCACAGTAGATCCTTCAGGTGTTCTACCCAGATCCGGGTGACGTCACCCTTTTCACCGAGCAGGATGCCGCCGATCTCCCACAGTTTCTCCACTGCATGCCACCAGTCGATGATCTGTATGCAGGCAACATAGCAGGTCATGACGATGTTCCAGATCCAAATAGCCCCATCGCTCACGCAGACGACCTGACGCGCCTTGGCCAGACTGCGCCGGCACGCTTCCGCCCATTGCTGCTTGGCAAATGTCGCCGCATCCCAGAGCCCGGCACGATAGCTGTGCCGGCTCAACTGCACCTTCGGTTCTTCCCCTGGCGCCCCCTCCACAGGCTCGACCGCTGAGATAGAGGCCACTTTGACCTCTTTCCAGCCTTCACCGCGTACGTTGATCATCACCCCATCCATCGACACGGCCATCACCGGCGCATCCGGCTCGGGCAAGGCCCGTTGACTGATCACCTCGCCCTTCTCTGGAGGTTTGGATGCCTCTTCTGCCTCTTTTTCCTGCACAGCGACCAACTGCCCACCATACTCAACCAGCAAGGCTGCCATGCTACTCTTGGAGATAGGTACTTTGGTCAGCGCCTCAAAACGCTTGGCTGCCCGTCGCACCGAGGGAATCTCGGTCCCCATGCAGAGGGCTTGCTGAATGGTCTCAGGCGTCCAACTGTGCCTGACCAGTCTCAGTTCCCGATCCAGGGGGGAAAACCCCACTTTTGCAGTGGGGACAATGGAAATAGGCCCGTATCAGTTCTGCTTCCCCCTCCAAATGCTCGACATCCCGCGATGCCTCGCCTTTGTACACCATGGGTGTCCCGCATTGCTCGCAGAGCACTTCCGGGCATGCCTCACCCTCACGCTGCAAGGCCAAGGCTACCATCAGTTTGCCCATCAGATTCCGCCGCCGAGGCGTGATCTGCGCAAAGATCTCATCCACGCTCGCGTGTGGGTGCTGCCGGCGCCAAGCCATCAATTCGTCATACATCGCCCCAAACATGCCGCACAGTTCTTCGCCACCAGTCCCTTTCGTTCCCTCAACCATAGCTCACCTCCCCTTGGCTGATCAATCCACCTCCCCTATTCTACACCTTACCCAAAACCCTGGACAGACCCGCCTGATTACACCTTCTTGCCTCGTGCAACGAATATCCGTACAATTGGAGGGAATGCCGGGGCAGGCCTGATGGGCCTCCGAGGTCCGTCAGGCCTGCCCTGTGTGGCGCAGTTCGTGCTATACTGCGATAGGCAGCGGCGTGCTCAGGAGCGGAGGAGGATACATGGTGAGCGAGCGGTTGGAGCAGGCGATTCGCGAGGCACTGGTCGATGAGCAGTTGCCCTGTGCCGAGGCGTTTCGCATCGCCAAGGAGGTCAAGGTATCGCCGGCGCAGGTGGGCGAGGCGGCCAACGAGCTGGGCTTGCGTATGGCGCGCTGCCAGCTCGGCCTCTTTGGCTATGGGCCCAAGGCCGAGGGCAAACATCGCATTGTGGAGCCGCTGCCCGAGGTGCCGCCCGAGCTGGCGGAGGCCATTCGTGCCGGGCTGGAGGACGGCCGCCTGCCCTGTGCCAGGCTCTGGCAGATCGCCAAGCAGCAGGGCCGCAGCAAGCTGGAGGTCAGCGGCGCGGCGGAGGCGATGGGCGTGCGCGTCGCGCGCTGCCAGCTCGGCTGCTTCTAGCAGAACGGGTTACGTTGACATCCCGTTCGGCGCCTCATATAATTGAAGCCGCAGAAGAAGGGATACTCGCTGCTGGAGGATGGGGGATCCAATGCACGTATTGATCACCGGTGGGGCTGGCTTTCTGGGCACGGCTTTGGCCAATCGACTTGTGAGCCAGGGGCACCATGTGCGCGTTCTGGATGACCTGAGCGCCGGCGACCGCGATCGCCTGGACCGCCGAGTGGTCTTTACACGCGGTGACACGCGCGATATTCCCAAGCTGTGGACCCTATTGCGGGGCGTGGATTGCGTCTACCATTTGGCGGCGCGGGTGTCGGTGCCCGAGTCGGTGGCTTATCCGGTGGAATACAACGGTGTGAACGTGGGCGGCACGGTGTCTTTGATGACCGCCGTGCGCGATGCGCAGGTGCGGCGCGTCATCCTGACCTCCTCCGGCGCGGTATATGGCGAGCAGGAGCGGCAGCCCGTCTCGGAGGATGCCGTGCTTCATCCGCAGACGCCCTACGCCGTCTCCAAGATGGCCGCGGAGCAGTACGTGCTGGCCATCGGCGCGCTCTGGGGGATTGAGACGGTCATCCTGCGCGTGTTCAACGCCTTCGGCCCCGGCCAGCCCCTGCCGCCCTCGCACCCCCCGGTCATCCCCCAGTTCCTGAAGCAGGCTCTCGGTGGTGGCTCCCTGGTCATCTATGGCAACGGCCGGCAGACGCGCGATTTTGTCTGCATTACCGACGTCGTCGATGCGCTGCAGGCCGCCGGCACGGCAGAGGATGTCGATCGCTGCGTGATGAACATCGGCTCGGGGGTGGAGATCAGCATCAACGAGCTGGTGGAGCGCATCGGCCACGTCACCGGCCGCTCATTGCACATCCTGCGCTCGCGGACGGAGAGCGGCGGCGTATCGCGCCTCGTCGCCGACGTCAGCCTGGCGCGCGAAAAGCTGGGCTTTCGGCCGCGTGTGCCCATCGAGGAGGGGCTGCGGCTCATCCTGGCCCAGGACCCCCAGTTCGTACGTTAGATTCTATCTGCCAGCCGGCGCGGCTCCCGCGCCGGCTGGCAGATAGAATCTATTTCGCCCCCAAGAGCAGGGTAATCCCCACGCAGACGATCCCGGCGGCGACCGTCTTGGCCCCCGAGAGCATGAGCTGCTCTTTGGAGATGCTCCCCACAAAGACCCCCAGGCCGAACAGCGAGAGCAGAGCCGTCCCCAGGGAGAGGTAGTAGGGCAGCTCGACGCTCGGCAAGAGCGGCGCCAGGAAGAAGGGGATCAGCACCACCAGCGAGGCGATAAAGGGCGAGAGGCCGTCGACCAGGGCGACAACGATGACGGCGACCCGCGAGGCGCGGCCCAACCGCGTCGATTTGAGGTCCGCGAGCACGGACTGTTCCAGCTCGCCCAGGCTGCGCTTGCGCTCGGCGGTCTCGGTCAGGTAGGCGCCCCAGAGGCCCGAGATGCCTACGGCGAGCGCAGTGGCCATGCCTGTGCTGACGACGACCCGCGGATCGCGAACGTGGGCCGTATAGCACCCCAGCAAGACGCCCATGATGGTGAGAATGCCGTCAAAGGCATTCATCGCCGCATAGCGCCTGGCAATCTCCCCAACGTCGGCGAGGTCCATGTACCCACGGAGCTTGTCGAGATGTGCGTTCTGGATTCTCATATCTCCGGTCAGCATGCCTGAACAACGGCGCAGGGGTCGCCCCGGCTACCTGATGACGGTCCGCGGGGCGGCGCCGCCCCGGCTTGTCAGCACAACGGCAACTGGGAAGGGGCTACCTACCCCTGGCGATCCTGTAGCGTCTCTGCGTCGTCGATGATCACGCGGCCGGCGACAACTTCATCCAGGGAGTGAATGACGCCGCCGTTATCGGCGATGACCTGACGGACTTGATCGAATTGGATGTCCGTTCCTTCGAGGGTGATCTTGGCGGTCTCCACTTTGCGGTCAATCTCATAGATGCTGATGTTGACCGCTTCAACGCCATAGAGTTCGGAGAGGAGCTGGGCAAGATCGAGGATTGAGGGGTCATGCGGCTTGAGCACATCAAGCACCAGCCGCCGGACGTGGCCCATATTGGGTTGGACTCCTTCTATTGTGGCCTTTGACGGTTCTTTGGCGCCCAGGGCGCGAAAGCGCAGCGCGGCTCAGAAGGGCCGGGAGGGGTGCCGTAGAATCCGCCGGCAAGTGGATCGGCCAGCCGATTGGATGGCCTTATACTCCATTCTAACATGCGTAAGGTATACTGTCAAAGAGGTGGCAGGGGATCCTCGGGCTCGCTGCCGTCGTTCTCGTCGCTCGCTGCCTGGGATTCCGGTTCCGCTGTTTCCCCCTCAGCCGGCATCACCGGCTCGCCGCTGGCCGGCGTGCGCGCAAAGAGCAGGTAGCCGGTGTGCGCGACCATGCGGTCGGCGGGGCGCAGCCGGCCGGGCACCGGCTTGTAGGGGCGCAACAAGAGTTCCTCCACTTCGACGGCGCCAAAGCCCAGCCGCTGCAGGCCGACCAGGGTGTCGATGACCTGGTTGGCCGTCGGCACTAGAGTGCCAAAGAACCCGCCGGGCTTGACGGCCCGGCAGACCTGTTCCAGGTAGTACCAGGGCTCGCGCACGTCGAGGAAGCAGGCGTCAACGTCGGTCTGTGCAAAGCCCTCGGCAATATCCCGTTGGGTCAACTCGACATAAGGCAGCAGGCCCACCCTCGCCAGGTTCCTCTCTGCCAGTTGGAGCATGTCTGCGCGCACTTCGTACGAGTAGACGCGCCCTTCGGGGCAGACGGCATGGGCCAGGGCCAGGGTGAAGGCCCCCGAGCCGGACCCCGCCTCGATGATCCGCTTGCCCCGCCCGGCGTTGAGCTTGAGCAAGGCGTAGCCGATATCCTTGGGGTACATGATCTGCGTGGCCCGGCGGACGTTCAGGAGCAGGTCGTGCAGCGAGGGCTCGAGCGCCAGGAAGGAGCGGTGCAGGTGCGTCTGGATGGTGCGCCCCAGAGGGGCGCCGATAAGCGCATCGTGCTCGATGATGCCGCGATGCGTATGCAAAGACCGTCCGGGGGTCAGGCGGATCATGAACTTTTTCCCATCTGGGGCCAACAGCATGACCAGGTCGCCGGCTTGTGCGTTCGGCAAGCTACACCTCCAAGGGCGATTATACGGCAGTATGGGGGGGAGCGCAAGAGGACGTAAAGGCGTAAAACGTACTGCGTGAGATAGCCTGGAGTGGGGCTCGCAGCGCCAGCCAAAGTTACGCAGTACGTTTTACGTTTTACGTTTGACTAGCTATAATGTCTCATACCATTGGGAGGTGTAAGCGCATGCTCAAGACGCACAACTGTGGCGAACTGCGGGCCGCCGATGCCGGTTCGGTGGTGACCCTGGCGGGCTGGGTGCACCGCCGGCGCGATCACGGTGGCCTGATCTTTTTCGACCTGCGCGATCGTTCGGGGATCGTGCAGGTGGTCTGCAACCAGGACTCATCCCCGGCATTGCGCGAGGAGGCATCCGGCCTGCGCCAGGAGTATGTGGTGCAGGTCAAGGGCGAGGTCTCGCGGCGCCCGGAGGGGCTGGCCAACCCCGGCATGCCCACCGGTGAGGTGGAGGTGGCCGCCCGCGAGCTGACCGTGCTCAACACGGCGCGCACGCCGGTATTCTATATCAATGAGGAAGATGAGGTGGAGGAGGCGCTGCGCCTGCGCTATCGCTACCTCGACCTGCGCCGCCCGCGCATGCAGCGCAACCTGCTGCTGCGCCATCGGACGGTCAAGTTCATCCGCGACTTTTTGAGCGAGCGGGGTTTCTGTGAGATCGAGACGCCCATGCTCATCCGTTCGACCCCGGAGGGCGCGCGCGACTATGTCGTGCCCAGCCGGCTGCACCCCGGCTCGTTCTACGCCTTGCCCCAGTCGCCGCAGCAGTTGAAGCAGTTGCTGATGGTGGCCGGCTTTGAGCGCTACTTCCAGATTGCGCGCTGCATGCGCGATGAGGACCAGCGGGCCGACCGCCAGCCCGAGTTTACCCAGCTCGATCTGGAGATGTCCTTTGTCGACCGCGAGGATGTGCTGCAGCTCACCGAGGCCCTCTTCACGGCGCTGGTGCCGGCCGTGTCCGACAAAAAGCTGCTCTGGACGCCCTTCCCGCGGCTGAGCTATGCGGAGGCACTGGCGCGCTATGGCTCCGACAAGCCGGACCTGCGCTTCGACTTGCCGCTGGTGGACCTGACCGAGGTCGCGGGGCAGACCGATTTCCGCATCTTCCGCGAGGTTGCTGCCACGGGCGGGGCGATCCGCGGCCTGCGCGCGCCCGGCTGCGCCGGCTACTCGCGCAAGCAGATTCAGGATCTGACCGACCTGGCGATCAAGGCCGGCGCCAAAGGGCTGGTGTGGATCGTGCGTGGCGCCGGCGAGGTGCGCTCTTCGATCGCCAAGTTTGTCGGCGCGGGCGAGATGCAGGCCATCATGGCGGCGCTGGGCCTGGAGGTGGGCGACCTGGGCCTCATCGTCGCCGACCAGGCCGAGGCGGCCAGCCTGGCCTTGGGGGCGTTGCGCAGCGAGTTGGGCCTGCGGCTCATGAACCCCAGCGACGAGGTGCTGGCCTTTGCCTGGGTGCTTGACTTCCCGCTCTTGGAATGGAACGAGGACGAGAAGCGCTTCCAGGCCAAACACCATCCCTTCACCGCGCCGCTCGACGACGACCTGCCACTCCTGGAGACGGACCCCGGGCGTGTGCGGGCCAAGGCCTACGATATTGTGGCCAACGGCTACGAAGTCGGTGGGGGCAGCATCCGCATCCACCGCCGCGACGTGCAGGAGCGCATGTTCCGGGCTATCGGCATGGCCGAGGAAGAGGCTCGCGCCCAGTTCGGGCACCTGCTCGAGGCCTTCGAGTTCGGCGCGCCGCCCCACGGCGGCATCGCCCCCGGCATCGACCGGCTCGTCATGCTGCTGGCCGGCGAGCCCAACATCCGCGAGGTGATAGCCTTCCCCAAAACGCAGCGGGCGGCGGACCTCATGCTGGGTGCGCCCGCGGCCATCTCGGATCGCCAGTTGCGCGACTTGCACCTCAGCCTGGACCATACCGAAGGGTGATGGCTCTAGCCCCGAACCTTGCGGCCAGACTGCTCAGCCAAGGCGCAACCCATTGGGACTCGCCGTGGAGCTTTTGCAGGGTCTAGCCGTCATCCTCCCGGAGGTTCCGGAACCTCCGGGAGGATCGTCCTGCGTATCCTCTAGCCCGAGCCTCTCCGAGGCGCTTTCGGCCCCTCTTCTCCCTGCACGTTTTCGGTTCGTACCGGCTGTCTGCAGCCATGTCTTTGGCCCAATATGGTCATATTTGCCCTTCCTAGCCCGACGGCTTGCCACGGGACGGTGGCCTCGGCCATATGCACAACTCGGGTCGCCAATGCATCGACGACTCTGGGACGCGCCCAGCACGAACGACGCGATAGGGCACAAAAGGCGCGCAAAGGAAGGCGTGGGGAGTCCTCCGCGAGCGACTCGGACGGCCAAACTGCAGGATCGGCCAATCGAGCGAGCTGAGGACGGCACGACGCCGGTGCGCAGCCTGCGGCCTTGGCGCCAGGGTGGGGTATGGCCCGAGCTCGCTCAGCATGGCGGCTGTTGGGGTTTGGCTGTAGTATGCTCGCACAGGACTCCCTCTTGACGCCAAGCAGTACCGGTGTAGGGCGAGATCCATCCTCGAGAGGAGTGGCGCCGCCCGCTCCCCCGCTGAGCCATAGCAGCCCCAACAGGGCTTTGCCTTTCCTAGCCTGGCGGCTTCCAGCCTCGGGTGGTCTTCTCGGCGACGATAGTGCGCTGGGTGTCGGTGCCCGGAAGAGGAAGGCGCAAACCTTTGAGTACCTCGGCCGATGCGATATTCCTGTTTCAGCTCCGGGCTTTCAAGCTGCTTGCTGAAAACCGCCCGAACCCAAGCCTGAACACGTACGTGCTTTGTGTGCGCCTGCGGAATATGGTATAATCAACTGGTTATTATCCGGGCAGTATGCGAGGAGGAGATTCATGCAAAACAACGCAGTGGGACGCTTTAGGAACGTCGTCCTACTTTCGCACGGCGGAGCCGGCAAGACCTCGCTTTCGGAGGCCATGCTTTACAATTCGGGCGCCGTCAACCGCCTGGGTCGCGTAGATGAGGGCACGACCGTTTCCGACTTTGATGCCGAAGAGGTTCGGCGCAAGTTCTCGGTCAACACTGCCATTTTGCCCTGCGAGTGGAACGGGCACAAGATCAATGTGCTCGATACGCCGGGATATATGGATTTTGTTGGCGAGGTGGCGGCGGCTGTACGTGTGGCCGACGGTGCTGTTGTATTGGTCGAAGCGGCCGCCGGCGTCGAGGTGGGTACCGAACTCGACTGGGCCTCGCTCGATGAGCATGGGATTCCACGCTTGGTCTTTGTCAACAAGATGGACCGCGAGAATGCCAACTGGCAGCAGGTGCTGGACCAACTGCGAGACAAATTCGAAAATGCCACCTTTGTCCCCATCCAGTTGCCCGTGGGCGCACAGGCTTCATTCCGAGGATTGGTTGATCTCATCGAGATGAAGGCCTACCTGGGCGAGGACGGCAAGGCGAGCGACATCCCAGCCGAGCTGCAGGACCAGGCGGCCGAGTTGCGCCAGTCGATGATGGAGACGGCTGCCGAGGCCGACGACGAGCTGGTCATGAAGTATCTCGAGGGCGAAGAGCTCAGCGCGGATGAGGTGCGGCGCGGCCTGGCGGTGGCGGCGCGCACCGGCAAGGTCGTGCCTGTGCTCTGCGGCTCGGCCACGGCAAACATTGGCGCCAAGGCCCTGATGGATGCGATTGTAGCCTACCTGCCGGACCCGGCAGCGCGCGAGGTGACGGCGACCAGCCTGGCCACGCAGGAAGAGCAGACGCTCCAGCCCGCGGTCGACCAGGATCTGGCGGTGCTGGTCTTCAAGACGCTGGCCGACCCCTTTGTCGGCAAGCTGACCTACTTCCGTGTCTATTCGGGCGTCATCACTTCGGACTCGCGTGTGTTCAACGCGACCCGCAATACCGAAGAGCGCGTCGGCCAGTTGTACGCCATCCGCGGCAAAGAGCAGACGCCGGTGGACGAGATCAAAGCCGGCGACCTGGGTGCGGTGGCCAAGCTGCAGGTGACCAACACGGGCGATACTCTGTGCGACCGTGGCCATCCCTTGGTTTTGCCGGGTATCGAGTTCCCGAAGCCGGTCTTCTCGGCCGCCATCTTCCCCAAGACCAAGGCCGACCTGGACAAGATGAGTTCGGGCCTGACCCGGCTCACGGAAGAGGATCCGACGCTGCGTGTCGAGCGCGACGCAGAGACCAACGAGACGATCCTCTCGGGCATGGGCGAGTCGCACGTAGAGATCGCGGCGCGGCGCTTGCTGGCCAAATTCGGCGTAGAGATTACGACCGATGTGCCCAAGATTGCCTACCGCGAGACGATCACCAAGACCGCCTCGGCCCAGGGCCGGCACAAGAAGCAGACCGGCGGCCGCGGGCAGTTTGGCGACGTGTACGTGCGTTTTGAGCCGCTCGAGCGCGGCAGCGGTTTCGAGTTCGTGGACGAAGTGTTTGGCGGCGCGGTGCCCAAGAACTTTATCCCGGCGGTGGAGAAGGGCCTGCGCGAGGCGATTGAGAAGGGTGTCGTGGCCGGCTATCCGACCGTGGATATCCGTGCGGCGCTCTACGATGGCTCCTACCACCCGGTAGACTCGTCGGAAATCGCCTTCAAACTGGCGGCGCATCTGGCTTTCGAGAAAGGCATCGCCGAGGCCGGGCCGGTGCTGCTCGAGCCGGTGATGAATGTGGCCATTACCGTGCCGGAGCAGTTCATGGGCGACATCCTGGGCGACCTGAACACGCGCCGGGCGCATGTGCTGGGCATGGAGCAAGTCAAGGGCAAGAGCGTGATCACCGCTCAGGCGCCGCTGGCCGAAATGCAGCGCTACGCTACCAGCCTGCGCGCCATGACCCAGGGACGCGGCCTCTTCTCGATGGAGTTCTCGCACTATGAGCAGGTGCCGAGCCACATCATGCAGGGTGTCGTCGAAGCTGCGCGCAAGGCCAAGGAGGCCGAAAAGGCCTAGACCCTTTCCTCTTGTGGGGGCCTGACGAAAGCCAGAGGGGCACTGCCGGCCCCTCTGGCTTTTGTGTACAGGCCCGGTTTCGAACGCCTGTTTCTTTTCGTGGGCCGCCGGCTATGGTATAATGGCGGCCGGAGGTGAGTTCTGGTGGGGATTATCGATACGCTTTCGGCAGGTTTTGACCTGGTGCGTAGAAAACTCTGGTTGATCTTGCTGCCGGTGCTGCTGGATATCGGCATCTGGATCGCTCCCAAGCTTTCGATCGCTACCCTGGTCGACAAGTGGATGAACGCGATGTTGGCTCAGATGGCCGAGCTGCCGGTGGCCATGAACGGTATGCCGGAAGCCGTGCAAATGCTCGTGGATGCGGCAGAGACTATTAACCTCAGCAGTCTGCTCTCCGCGACCTACCTCAACATGCCCAGCCTGCCTATACCGCTCACGACCAGCCTCTTCGGCCTGACCAGGCAGGTGGTCGAAGTCAGTGGTCTGCCCGGCCTTATGGCCCTGGCTTTTGGCTTGTTGCTGGCTGGGTTCTTTCTGGGGACGATGTACCTGGCGCCGATTGCCGAAAACGTCCGTTCCGGCTATGTCGAGTGGGGGAGCCTTCTGCGGCGCCTGCCCGGCGATTTGCTGCGCCTTGCCGGCGGCCTGTTGCTGACGCTGATCGTTCTGACCCTGATCAGTTGGCCGCTGTCCCTGGCCATGGGCGTTTTCGGCCTCTTTAGCCAGGGCATCGCTTCGCTGACGCTGGGCTTTACCTTCGCGGCCATGCTGTGGATCCTCCTGTACCTGGCTTTTGTGCCGGAGGCCATCCTGCTGGGCCGCGATGGTGTGCTGCAGGCAGTGGCGCACAGCATCACCATCGTGCGCGTCAACTTTTGGCCCACGGTGGGCTTGATGATCCTGGTCAATATCATCAGCGGCGGGCTGATGCTTGTGTTTGAGCGCCTGACCGGGAGCACTGTGGGGGCCTTGGTGGCCATCGTGGCCAACGCTTTCGTCGGCACGGGCCTGACGGCGGCCGTGTTCATCTACTACCGGGAGCGATTGCAAGCGTGGAAGGAGACCGTCGAGCAGTTGAGGGGACAGGTCTGACATGACTGAGCAGCAGGCGACTACAGACCGCTACACGGCTGTTGATATCCAGGTGCTGGAGGGGCTGGAGGCCGTACGGCGCCGGCCCGGCATGTACATCGGCTCGACGGATGTGCGGGGCTTGCACAAGTTGGTCACAGAGATCGTCGACAACTCGATCGACGAGGCGCTGGCCGGGCACTGCGACCGCATCGCCGTGACCATTGGCAAAGACGGCTCTGTGCTCGTTGAGGATAATGGGCGCGGCATTCCCGTGGACGTGCACCCGCAGACGGGCAAGTCGGCTCTGGAGGTCGTGCACACGATCCTGCACGCGGGCGGCAAGTTCGGCGGCGGGGGGTACAAGGTGGCCTCGGGCCTGCACGGCGTGGGCGCTTCGGCGGTCAACGCCCTGTCGGAATACATGGAGGTCAGCGTCCGCAAGGATGGGCAGCTCTACCGGCAGCGCTACGAGCAAGGCAGGCCGGTGACCCCGGTGGAGAGCCTGGGCAAGGCGGACGGTCACGGCACCTCGACGGTCTTTCGTCCGGACCAGACCATCTTTAAGAGCATCGACTACAAGTTCGATGTCTTGGCTGAGCGGTTCCGCGAGATGGCCTTCCTGAACCGTGGGCTGACGCTGTTCTTTGTCGATGAGCGCAGCGGCCGCGAGATGACCTTCTATTTTGAGGGTGGTGTCACCTCCTTTGTCCGCTACCTGAACCGCGGCCGGACGGTGCTGCACGAGCCGTTCCACGTCGAGAAGCAGGTCGAAGACACGATCGTCGAGGTCGCCCTGCAGTACAATGATGGGTATGCCGAGACGGTCCTCGCCTTTGCCAACAATGAGAACACTATCGACGGCGGCACCCACCTCACCGGCTTTCGCACTGCCCTGACCCGTACGCTGAACGACTATGGCCGCAAGGTCGGTGTGCTGAAAGATACGGACGCCAACTTTTCCGGCGACGATGTGCGGGAGGGGTTGACGGCGGTCCTGAGCGTCAAGCTCAGGGAGCCCCAGTTTGAGAGCCAGACCAAGAACAAACTGGGCAATGCCGAGGTCAAGGGCCAGGTGGAGGCAGTCGTCTCGGAGGCTTTGTCCCAGTTCCTGGAAGAGCAGGGCAAAGAGGCCAAGGCGATCGTGGAAAAGTCGCTGACGGCAGCGCGGGCGCGCCAGGCCGCGCGGCAGGCGCGCGATTTGGTCATCCGCAAGAGTGCCCTGGAGAGCCTGGCACTGCCCGGCAAGCTGGCTGATTGTTCCGAGCGCGAGACGATGAAGGCCGAGTTGTACATCGTAGAGGGCGACTCGGCCGGTGGCTCGGCCAAGCAGGGGCGCGACCGGCGCTTCCAGGCCGTGCTGCCGCTGCGCGGCAAGATCCTGAACGTGGAAAAGGCCCGCCTGAATCGCATCCTGGACAGCAAAGAAGTGCGCGCGCTGATCACCGCTCTGGGCTGCGGGGTGGCGGATTCGTTCGATGTCTCCAACCTGCGCTACGGCCGGGTGATCATCATGACCGATGCCGATGTGGACGGCGCCCACATCACGACGCTGCTCCTGACCTTCTTCTTCCGCTATATGCCGGCGCTGATCGAGCAGGGCCACCTCTTCCTGGCCCAGCCGCCGCTCTACCGCATCCAGGACGGCAAAGAGCTGCACTACGTCTATACGGAGGAAGAGCGCGAGGCTCTGGTCAAAAGGCTACGCGGGCGCAACCTGGGCATTCAGCGCTACAAGGGCCTGGGCGAGATGGACCCCGAGCAGCTCTGGGAGACGACGATGAACCCGGAGACGCGCACCATCCTCCAGGTGACCGTGGAGGATGCCACCGCCGCCGATCGTACCTTTGATATGCTCATGGGCTCCAGCGTCCCGCCGCGGACGCGCTTTATCCAGAGC
>DAOUGZ010000050.1:0-1547 GCA_034428955.1 Anaerolineae bacterium
CGGCAGGTACTGCTGGAAGGCGTCGGACCTGTCGGCCACGAACACGTAGGAGACGGAGAGCGCCGGTTGGCCGCGGTCGGTGGTGCTCTCGGTCTCCAGGATGCGGAAGGCAGTCAGGTTTTGCCCGCGTTTGATGGCCAGAGCATCGGCCTCAACGGCCAAGGCTTCCGCAGACGGTTCGGCGGCGGCCGCCGCCAGGCGCACCTCGAGCGTCTCGGCTGCGCCGCCGGCCTGGGCATTGCGGAAGCGGAGCATGCCCTCGGCCGGCGCCGAGGCCAGCCAGCCCGCGGGGTACGATACGCTGAGCCCACCGGCTGCGTAGGGCACGACGTCGGTCTCCGCATGGACCTTGACGGCCCAACCCGCCGCCAGCGCCAGCACGACGACCAGGATCACCAGCCATTCGCCACAGTTCTCGCGCCATGTGCTGCGGACTTTAACGCTCACGCTTCACCCCCTGTCGCTGTCTGTGACCCTGTCGCCGCCTGCGAGAGCGTTAGGCGATTCGCCCGACGGATCAGCATGTTCAAGGCGAGAAAAACCACGATGGAGAGCGCGGTCGCCAACCAGAGGCTTGGCCAGGGGTTGTAGCCTCCGCCCGACGTCAGGCTGATACCTGTGCGTGTGACTTCGCCGCGCAGGTAGGTGAAGAGGCCGTTCAGGACGGCGGCCAGCGAAACGCCTGCCGGCAGCCACCAGATGGGCTCGTGTTCGAACTTGGCGTGGCCGAGGAAGTAGCCCGTGATGCCGCCCAGGGAAGCCTGGGCTAGCGCCGTGATCACCACGCGGATGATACCGGCGCGCAGGTCGACCCCGCCGCTCTGCAGGACGTACTGGATGTTCAGGGCCGTGGCAAAGCCCAGCCCCGCTGCTGTGCCATAGATGATGCCGTCTACCCGCTCATCAAACTCGGGTAAGGCGTACACGCTATAGCGGACGGTGGCGTACTTGAGGAACTCGGTGGTAAAGCCGACGGTCAGGATCGAGCCGAGGATGTTGACAGCCGTGCTGTGGCCAAGCCAGGTCGACGTGCGGAAAACCCCGTTGAGGATCGGCAGCCCGACGGCCCCCGCAACCAGCGCACCGAGCACAAAGACGCCCAGCACATAGCCCCGCGGCTCCGGCTCCAGCCGGTCCTGCCGGTAGAAGAAGGCCAGCCACAAGAGCGCCGGCACGACGGCCAGGATGACGCTCACGGCCAGGAGGGCAACGCCCTCTAGTTGCGGCTTGGCCAGGCTGACGACGATCTCGACGATGGCAACGAACAAGAGCAAGCCGGCGATCTGGGCCAGCCCCGCTTGCCAGAGACCCGGGCGATCTCTGGTGACGCGATCATAGTGCTCGGCGCAATAGTGCCGCCCACCGAGCACCTTGCCCCCCAGCCCAACGGGCTGGTGGCACACACAGCAGATGGATTCGCGCATAAAGCCTCCTGATACCGAAGGGAACGCCGGTGGGAGGGCCGGCCGTTAGGTGAGAACACGGTGATTTGGGCATAGCAATGGCTCTCAATCGCATTATAGCACGAATATGTGCAGTATGCACAC
>DAOUGZ010000051.1:0-4282 GCA_034428955.1 Anaerolineae bacterium
TGCAGAGGCTCTTGGCTGCGATCCAGAGGGCGGCGACGATGACCACCCAGCCGAAGAGATGCACCAACCAGACGGTGGCCAGAGCGAAGCAGAGCATGATCAGGGGAACCAGGAGATCCAGTTCGAAGGGGTAAGGCAGCAGGAAGACAGGCAGACTCGCCAGGACGACGAGCAGGCTGCGGCCTAGAAGGCGCGGCAGGGGGTTCCTGCCGGCGGCTGTGCCGTCTGACCTCGCATCGGCCACCCTCTGTCGTACGAAGGCAGCGACCTGCTGATAGTTGCCGGGGGTGCAAGCCAGGAAGGCCACGGTGCGCCAGCGGTTGCGCAGGGTGATGCCCCGCCAGTGGGGATGGTAGGACGCGCCGGCGATGCCCCGCCAACTGTAGGACTCGCGCTCTCTGGCCATGCCGACTATGCCGGCGCCGGCGGTGGTCGGGCTGCCACTCAGCGCGCCCAGGAGGGCCGCTAACCGGTTGCCCGCCCTGGCCATTGGATCGACAACTTTCCATTCAATGCCCTGTTCGTGGACAACAAAGCGAGCCCGGAAGCGGTTGCCGAAGAAGAGCACGATCACCAGAAGCATGAGCAGAGCCAAGACCCCTACGCCCACCAGGGTCGCCAACAGGACCATGGGGATCTCCTCCCATTCCCCCTGTACAGCCAGGAGGAAGGAGAGCAGCCCAAACATGATGAGCCCCGTGAGGCCCAAGGCGGTCACAAGCTGTTTGACGATCAGCGGGTTAGTCAGCAGGCCCATATCGGTCTCCCAGGTCAGTCCATGCTGCCCAATCCCTTCCTCTATTGGCCGCGATGCGGGCCCGGTTGCGCGTTCGCTGCTGCCCTCACAGCAGCCGCCAGGCACGTTCTGATCCACTTCTCCTCCACTCTTGATGATGCCAGGACTGCGGGCCTGCCACCGGTGGATGGGCCGTTCCGGACAATGGCCGCCCCAGCTATGACACAGGCCGTCCGCACCCCTCACAGAACCTGGCGCCCGGCCGCACGGGGCGGCGGCATTGCGGGCAGCTCATGGGTGTGGCCTGTGCCTGGGGCAATGGGGCGCCGCACCGCAAGCAATAGCGCGCTGCGCTGCCGGCGGGGCTGCCGCACTGGGCGCAGACGGCCTGCGGCTGCGCTGCCCGAGGCCCGCTGGGCGTTGGGGGCGAGGAGCTTGTGGCCGCCGGCGGGCTGCCGGGCTGCAGTGCCAGGGACGCCCCACAGCGCTCGCAGACCCGGATTCCGGGCCGCAGGGGCGAACGACACACCGGGCAGGCCTCCTGGCGGTCCACAGATGGGGCTGCCGCACCAGGCGCCACCGGCTGCGGCATTGCCCCTTTGGCCGGCCGCAGCGCGTCGCCGATGACCACCTGCCACCGGGCCGGTGGCACGGCTTTGAGTTCGAGTGGGTCCTGGGCAAACCGCTGGATAGCCTGGGCGGCGCTCCTGGCCCTGGCGGCGGCTGCAGCCGCCTCAGCGGCTGGCGGGGCCGAGGGCCGCGGCCGGCCAGCAGGGCCAGGAGCGGCCTGATCCAGGGGCAGGCCACACCGGCGGCAGAACCTGGCTTTGGCGCTGTGCAGCGCGCCACATCGAGGGCAAGAAGGGCTATGAGCGGCCATGCTTCGCTCCTATCAGGTGCTTTTTGATCCAGCCAACGCCGTGCCCCAGCCGCGGCAGCCGCAATATGACCCGGGCATAGACGCGATCAGCGGCGACCGTCTCGGTGAGGGAGGGCGGGTTGTTGTCGCCACGGGTGATGATCCGGCTGCCCGTCACCTCAAGCACGCGGTGGATCACATAGAACCCCTGGTGCGGCTCGCGGAACAGGATGACGTCTCCCGGCCGCACTTGGGTGGCTGCGATGCCCACCACCAGGTCGCCGCTGCGCAGGGAGGGCAGCATGCTGGTGCCCTCGACACAGGCCACCCGCAGGTGGCACCTGCCCGGGGGCCTACTTTCTGACGGTTGTGCCATAGATCGTCCGTGCCTCGTCTCCGGCCAGGGGCGTCTCATCCTGCGGCCCGCCATCCCAGTGCCGCGGCGCAGGGTCCCCGCCCGCAGAGGCCGCCCCTTCCTCCTCGGCGCCGAACGACAGCCTGACCACCGCCCCGGCCAGCCCAGATGCGTCCGCGCCCTGGCCCGCGTCTGTGGGGATGGCCACAAGCCTGGCCTCCTCATCCTCGCGCTGTATAGCCCCGCGCTCCGGCAGGGGCTGGCCCTTCACGGCGGGGCTGCTGTGAGGAGCCAGCCCGGCGACGGTCAGGAGCATCGGCTCGCCCTGCGTGATCGGGACGTGCTCGCGAAACGTGGTTCTCCCCGTCTGCCTGCCGCCTTCAATGAGGTCGCTGCTGCCGAACAGGGGGATGCCGTCGGGGAAGACCTCCTGAGCGAAGGCGTAGGATTCGTCCGCGTCATCGGGCTCGATGGGCGACAGCGTGATCTCCAGGTCGATCTCCACCGGCAGGTTATTGGCGAGGCCCAGCGTAAAGAGTCCGGCAGGGAGGGCGATCTCCTGCTCATTGGCGATGGGGCCTACCCCCTCGATCTGCGCGGCATGCCCGCCCGGCGGCGCGTCTCGGTTCTGCCAGAGGGCGATGCCCGAGCCCGGCTGGGCGCGGTACTGGGCCTCGAACCAGCGGGCCAGGAACAGCGCCGAGAACGCGATGGCGGAGGATTCGCAGGCATCGTACTGCCGGGTGATCAGCGCCAGTTCGCTCTCGCTTTCGCCCCGGAACGTTTCGCTGTGGTTGATGAGGCAGCAGGGCCCGTGGGTGCCGGCAAAAGCCGCGGCTAGTTGGCGCGGATCGGGGTGCCGGCTGATCCAGTTCTGTAGCGCCTCGCTGAGGGGCCGGCCGGTCAAAGAGGCCGCCAGCAGCCCGGGCGCCAGGCATGGGTAGCGCCGCTGGAAGGCCTGGATGCGCGCCTCGATCCGTTGCTTGCGTTCGCCAATCTCCAGGGCGGCATCGCTGCCCAGCACACGATCGGTCATATAGGGCGAGAGGGGCTCGGCCAGGGCCTCGGCCAGGAGGCCGCCTATGGCTTCCAGGTGGTCGAGGACCTCGCGCACGTCGGCGCGCTCGCCCCTCCGGTAGCCGGCGACCAGGGCCGCGATGCGGTCGCAGTGCTCCTGGTGCGCGCTGTGGCGCTGGAACCACCGATCCAGGTCTCGCTCGATGAGCCGGTCGCCGGCCTGCGACGAGGGCCGTGCGACATCGCGGCGGCCGTGGTCCGGATCGATCAGATGGCCCCAGTCCGGCGCCTGCTCACTGGCGTGGAGTGCCAAGCCTCTCATGGCCGAAGCCTCCCAGATCACGCCCTCTGCCAGCACCCGCAGAATATCAAAGACTTCGAACAGCGCCCCACTGCTGGGGCGGCACTTGGCCCAATCGGGCCGCTGCTCGGGGAGCCAGGGGCACCGCTCCTCGGGCGCATTGGGGTTGTGGGCATCGGCGTTGCCGGGGATCGTCCCGTGGCTATAGTGGCCGGCATGGGTTTCCCTGGAGAGAGCGTCGAAAAAGCGCTCGTCGGCGACCTCAGCCCCCCGCAGGAACTCGCCCTTGCCCTCCTCATACTGGCGGGCCGCCTCCTCCAGATGGTGGCTCTGCCTCGAGGCCGGCCAGGCCCGGCTCGCGTCAAACTCCCAACGCAGGTAGCCCAGGTGGCTCGACAGGCTCCAGGTGCTGCTGCCGATGTGGGCATCCCAGTCTCGATAGGCTGCAAAGTACTCGAGGGGATCGGCTGGGTCCGAATCCTCCAGGCCAAAGTGCGCATCGTCCCGCACGTGGGCGGGCACGGCCATGTCCTGCAGCAGATGGACGGCGCGGCCCAGAGCGTACCACGCCAGGTGGGCATAGCCCAGGCCATGGTACCTGGCGGCATCGCCCGCCGTATAGTTGCGTCGCTCCCGGTCCATCCACCAGCCTTCCTCCCAATGCTCGCTCAGCGCGCGGGTGACGGCAGAAGGCATGGGCGAACTGATGCCCCGGATCAGGTTCGCCGCCTGCGCGAGCCTGAGGTAGACGGCCAGATCGACGGGGTCACTCATCCCCTTGCGACCATTGTGGCTGAAAGGGTTGTGGAAGTGATAACCGCCGTTGGTGCCCTCCAGGTTCACCAGCGGCCTGACCAGCTGAGAGAGGCCGCGCGCCAGCCACTCGCTGACGTAGGGCTCTTGCGCCCGCTGCTGGGCCAGCCGCAGTTCAAAGGCCGATAGCCCCTCCGGCTCGGGCCGGCCGCCATCCGGCCGGAAGGTGCTCTCCAACCGGCGCCAGGCAGGCTCCAGAGA
>DAOUGZ010000052.1:0-6350 GCA_034428955.1 Anaerolineae bacterium
GCGTATGCGGGCGCCGCGTGCTCTGAGGCCCAAGCCGTAGAGGCCGGCGGCAAAGCTGAGGTTGGCGATGACGGAGAGGTTCGGGTAGAGCAAAAAGTGTTGGGGCAGGTAGCCGATGCGCGCCCGATCGTTGGGGCCAAAGTGGAAGGGGTCTTTGCCAAAGACGCGAACCATCCCCGCTGTGGGCGCCAGGATGCCGCAGAGCAGGCGCACGGTGGTCGTCTTGCCGCTGCCGCTGGGGCCGACAAGGCCCACCAGGCGGCCGGCATCGATGGAGAAGGAGAGGTCGCGCACGGCAACGGCAGAGCCAAAGTGGCGCGTTACCGACTGGAGTTGGATCACCGGCTCTGGCGGCATGCGTGCAGCCCCCTTCAGACGTGGACGAGTGGACCGTTCCGGTTCGTCCACCATGGCCTTCAATGGCCGGCGCCACCGGGTACCGGGCCAGGTTGTGCCTGCATGCTCGCCGCCTCGGCTGGGCCTGGAGACACGCCCCGGTGCCGGCGGTGGGGCCGGCTGCTGAAGCACCACTTGGGGTGGAAGCAAATTCCATGCCAGCCCGGATGAACGATCTTTCACGCCTGGACCACCCCGTTTTCATGGGGCGTTAATGTGATTGTTGTATCCTATACGCGATGCCATGCTGGTAAGGCTTGCTCGTCAAGCTCTCATGGTTCCTCTGGTCCGCCAGCGGGCATTAATGAACGAGCGCCGGCTTCTCAGCCCATCCCAGTTCTCATCGCACCTACCGTCGTTGCCTGCATCGTCGCTTACATCGTAGCCGCGCTATTGCTTGCATTGCTGTCTGCATCGCTGCTTCCATCCTAGTTACATCGTACCATTCATCGTTGACGGCAACGCAACTCTCATCGCAGCTTGCATCCCAGCCCCATCAAAGCTACCCCGTGCGCTCGTTCGCTTTTGTCCGGCAGGCGACCCGCCTGCCGGTTGGTTGTTACGCGCTTTCGGGCACCCGAAAGCGCGTTTTGTGTTTAACCCAGCCGGCGATGACCCGTTCCTCGGGGCCGGCGTGGCCCAGGCGTATCCCAAGGATGCCGGCGTGGCTGCGCAGCAGGCGTTGTGCCCGGGAATCGCTACCCCCGGCGACGGGCGACGAACGCAGGGCTTGGGCCATCCGGTCCAGTGCGCGCACTGCCCTGGGCGTGTCGAGGTCGTTGTTCATGGCGGCCTCGAACTCGTGCTGGGTGGCGCGGGTCAGGGCCGCGTCTATGGCTGTGGCAGGCCCGGCTGCCGCGGCTTCCCAGTTGCGTCCCCGCTCCGCAGCCTGCTCCAGCTCTTCTGCAGCAAAGCTCCACGCCTGGCGATAGTGGTGGCTGGCCAGGTACAGGCGCAGCGCATTGGCAGTATAGTCGCGCAAAAGGTCCTGGACCATGACCAGGTTGCCGAGGGACTTGCTCATTTTGGCGCCCTGATAGTGCACCATGCCGGTGTGTAGCCAAAAGCGGGCGAAGGGGCGCGCTTCGGAGGATGCCTCGGCCTGGGCGATCTCACACTCGTGGTGTGGGAAGGAGAGGTCCCCGCCGCCGCCATGGATGTCTATGGTGGGCCCCAGGTAGAGTGCGCTGAGCGTCGAGCACTCGATGTGCCAGCCCGGGCGGCCCGGACCCCACGGGCTGAGCCAGGCGGGTTCGCCTGGCGCCTGGGCTTGCCAAAGCACAAAGTCGAGCGGCGCCTCCTTGTTGGGGTCTTGGGGCAGGTTGCCGCGCTCAGCGGCGATCTGTGCCCACTCGCTGGGCGGCAGGCCGCTCAGGCAGCCAAAGGGCGCCCGCGAGGCGCGATAGTACACCGAGCCGCCACGGGCGTAGGCATGGTTCGTGGAGAGCAGTCTCTCGATGATGGGGATCATGGCTGGGATGGCCTCGCTGGCGCGCGGAAGGACATCGGGCGGGCGCACGTTCAGGGCCTCCATGTCATCGGCAAAGCGCCGCACCCAGCGGTTGCCCAGGGCGTACCAGTCCTCCCCCCTCTCGCGGGCGCGGCGCAGGATGTCGTCATCGACGTCGGTGACGTTCTGCACGTAGCGAACTGCCTTGCCCTGCCACTCGAGGTAGCGGGTCAGGATGTCAAAGCTGCAGTAGGTAAAGGCATGGCCCATATGGGTGGCGTCGTAGGGTGTTATGCCACAGACGTAGAGGCGGACCTCCCGGTTCTGCGTGGTGAAGGGCCGCAGGGTGCGCGAGAGGTCGTCGTACAGGTGTAGCATTCCCACGCCGCTTGTGCCGGCCATGGCCGCCTAGCGGCGTCTCTCGACGAGGTCTCTCGGGCCGCGCCCCGAGCGGTCCCAGCGAGAGATCGATTCCCACACGGCATAGACTTCCTGGTCCTCTTCCTGCTCCAGGTTGTCGGGAGCGCGAAAGAGATAGGCCTCCTGGCAGGCGATTTGGGCCGGATCACGGACGGTGACGGTGCGCTCGTCGTGGTTCACGGTTTTGATCTCGCCCATGGGCACGAGGACCCATTGCTGCGTGCCGGCATCTGCCGTGTAGCGGACCACAGCATATTGCATGTGGAACAGGGGCAATTCGCGGTCCTCGCTGCGGCGGTCGGCCTCGAGCAGAATCTCGTCTACGCGCCCCATGGCCTTGCCGTCGCTGCCGAACATCAGGTAGCCGCGCACGTCGTACTCGGGGTTTTCCGGGATGTGGTCTGTGCGGCTCATGGGTATGAGTGGCGTCGCCTCGGCGGTGACTTCGGTCACCTCGGTGTTCTGGACCCGGCCGTCGCGGTGTAACTGGTTGGCCATTGTGTTTGATCCCCCTTTTGGCGCTGCGCTAGTCCTTCCCCGGCTCGACCAGTTCGTCCCAATCCTGCAGGTGATAGCCATCCCTATCTTCTACAAGGATCTTGAGCTTGGGCACTCGCTTTTCGCGGATGGTAGGCCGCGGGTGGGCAAAGCGGTCCACTTCGTGCCCCAGGTTGTCAAAGAGGAGCGCCGTGTCGCTACGGTTGCTCCATACGCTGTCTTGCGTCCAGAGCAGTTCATCCGGCGGGCGGGCACGGGCACCTTCGCCGCTGACTACTCTGACCTCGCCCCCGGCCTGCACGACTGTGCCCTCTGGGAAGCGAAAGACCTCCAGGCCGTGCAGGCTGGCGAGCGCCCATCCGGTGAGCGGCTGGTCGAGTTCGCCGCGGTTGGCGATGACGACCTCTTCTGCCTCCGAATCTACGCGGACCCGGGTGATGGCCAGGTCCGCCCCCTGGGTCTCGTGCATGGCTGTGGGCGTGGTACTGCGCCGCTTACCCACGTTGCGCCTCCTTACGAGATCATCGGGTTCTCCGGGTGCGTGAGTTGCTTATAGTCGGCCAGTTGCCTTTCGATCTCACGCACAGCCAGGTGAACGGCGTGCGTCGGCGTGCTGGCCACGCCGTGGCCGATCAGGATGTCCTGCGGGAGGGTCAGGCGCACCTGAGCGTCGGTCCAGCGCGGGTTGCGCTGGTCCCTGTCCAACTGGATGCGGATGAAGAAAGTGTCATCATCCAGGGCGGTCAGGAACTTGTCCAGCTTGCCGATTTTGCTGAGGATGTCGCTCTCAACCTGGTCGGTAACGACCACGTCATCGTGCATGGTGACAATCTGATAAGCCATGTCTCCCCCCAAGGGCCGTCTGTGTGGCGGAGCCCGGCGTCTATGGCCGGGCAGCAAGTTCTGTGCCAGTTGGCGGCGCGGGGGCGCCGGCTGGCATAATAGTTGCTGGAGGGGGGCATTGAGCAGGGGGCCCGGCAGCGCGAGATGGGAATGAGGGCGTGATGAACCGCATCAGGCAGAACCTGGAGGGCCTCTTGCAGAGAGGTCGCCGGGCTGTGTCTCATGCCGACCAGCGCCTGGGCGGCGTTCCCTCACTGCTCAAGGCGACGTTCGACTCCTACAATGCGCACGACGGCACCTTTATCTCGGCGGCCCTGTCCTACTTTTTTTTCTTTTCGCTTTTCCCGCTCGTGCTGGCGGTGATTACCATCGGCAGCCTGTTTCTGGAGAGCGAGCGCGCCCGAGCACTGGTTGTCGATATCATCTTGCGCATTGTGCCCGTCTTTGAGAGCGTCATCGTGCAGAATGTGGACCTGGTGCTGAGCCAGCGTGGGGCGGTGAGCATTGTCGTCGCCCTGGGCTTTGTCTATGCGGCATCCGGCCTCTTTGGCGCCCTGTTGGCGGTGGAGAATCGCATCTGGGCCTGCCCTGCGGCCCGGCCTTCCTATGTACAGCGCCTGCTGGCCATCGCGCTGGTACTGGCCTTTACGCTCTTTTTCTTTGTGGCGGCCACGGCGACGACAGCCTTTCAGGGCATATCCGATCTGGCACGGCAGGCCGGCCTGGAGCCGCAGGCGGCAACGACGCTCTACTCCGTCGTGTCTGTCGTCGGCTCGATCGTGGGCAGTGGGGTTGTCTTTCTCTTCATCTACTGGAAGCTGCCTGCAACCAAGGTGTACCTGGCGGATGCCTGGCCGGCGGCGGTGGCGGCTGCCCTGGCCTGGGAGGGCTTGCGCCAGCTCTACGCCTGGTATCTCTCGCGGTTCACCAACTATACCCTGATCTACGGCTCGCTGGCGGCGATTATCGGGCTCTTGAGCTGGCTCTACCTCACGGCCTTTATCTTTTTGCTGGGGGCAGAGCTTTCGGGGCAGATTGCTGAGCGCCGCGGGCGCGGGCCGACTTCTTGCAAGAGGTAGAGGCGGTTGCCGACGGCACGGTCGGACCCTCCCGCAGGTTCCACGACCTGTTCCGTTGACGGAATCGCTGCTTCCGAGGCAGGTTCGGCGCAGTTGCAGCCCTCCAAACCTGCGGGAGGGTCCGACCGCGCAAGTATCACCTGTTTCCGTAGAAAAGGAGGCGTGTGGTGCGAGCAACCCAACTGACCGTCGGCAGGGTTCGCGGCTTGCAGCAACTGGCGGACGAGCGCGGCCTGTTCACCATACTGGGGCTGGACCAGCGCAGTTCCTTGCGGGCCATGCTCGGCCCCACGGCACCGGCGGCGGTACCGTATGATGCCCTGGTAGGGGTCAAGCTGCTCCTGACGCGCATCCTGGCGCCGCGGGCGAGCGCGGTGCTCCTGGACCCGGTCTATGGCGCTGCGCAGGCTGTCGGCCAGGGAGTCTTGCCCGGCAGTACGGGCCTGATCGTGAGCTTGGAGAGTTCGGGCTATGACGGGGTGGCGACGGCGCCCCACACGGCGCTGGTGCGCGGCTTTGGCGTGCGCAAGGCCAAGCTCATGGGGGCTTCGGCCTGCAAACTGCTGCTGCACTACCGGCCCGATTCGCCGACGGCAGGTGCGCAGGAGGGCCTGGCCGCCGAGGTTGGCGAGGCCTGCCGGGTGCACGACATGCCCTTGTTGCTGGCGCCCCTTTCCTTCTCCATCCGCCCCCAGACGGCGCCCAAGGGCTCCTCTGCTTTTGCCCTTGAACGACCGCGGCTCGTGCTGGAATCGGTCGGGCGGCTGGCGCCGTTGGGGGCGGATTTGCTCGCGGCCGAGTTCCCTGCGGACCTGCAATACGATAGCCCAGAGCAGGCTCTGGCGACGTGCCGCCGCTTGAGCGAGGCCGTCGCCATGCCGTGGGTGGTGTACTCGGTAGGGGCCGAGTTTGACCTCTTTCGGCACCAGGTTGAGATCGCCTGCCGGGGCGGCGCCTCCGGCTTTGTGGCCGGGCGCGCGCTCTGGCAGGAGATGGCCCGTTTGCCCCAGGAGCAATGGGAAGAGTTTGCAGCCGTGACGGCAACCCGGCGCCTGGAGACGCTGGTGCAGATTGCCCACGCCCAGGGGCGACCATATCGCCCGACCGTCCCTGTGCCTGCAGACTGGCCCGATTCGTATGGCCTGGCCCTGGAGCCGGCGCCCGCTGCCTTGGTCGATTGAGACCATGAAGGCCGAATGGCACAAATCTTGCTGGGCTGAACGTGTTGAGGCCGGCAAATAGGCTCCGGGAGGCATTGCAGACGTTATCGAGAGGAGCGGCGCGACGTGGGACTGAACATCGTGACCTGGGTCATCATCGGCGGCATTGCCGGCTGGTTGGCCAGCAAGATAACCGGAACCTCCGGGCGCCAGGGGTGCCTGCTGGACATTATCGTGGGGATTGTCGGCGCCTTCCTGGGCGGGTTCATCTTTAACCTGTTGGGGGGCATTGGGGTTACCGGGTTCAACGTGTGGAGCCTTTTCGTCGCGACGGTGGGCGCCGTGGTGTTGCTGGCTATCCTCAACCTTTTCCGGTAGCGCCAAGCAGCCCAGGTACTCCTACGAGTCTAGCTCAAGCAAAGAGGTGAAAAACGTGGAAAGAACAGAGTATCGCATGGGTCCGGCCATGGAACCCACCATTACCCCACCGATGGGCCGCCGGCA
>DAOUGZ010000053.1:0-20620 GCA_034428955.1 Anaerolineae bacterium
AGGGCGGCCTGGTGGTGTTGCCGCACTTTCCGAATCCGCGGGCCGAGCACGCCGCGAGCATCGTCGGCGGCGATATCGACGCCGTGGAGATGACCTCCTGGGGCAACCTCTACGGCGGCATCGATCCCTACTCCCTCTCCGACTGGTACCGCTACCTCAACTGCGGTTACCTCGTAGCGGCCGTCGGTGGGACGGACAAGATGACGGCCAACACAGCGGTGGGCACTGTGCGCACCTATGCCCATATCGACCCACAGCGCGCCTTTGACTATGAAGCCTGGAAGGAGGCCGTGCGCCGGGCGGAGACCTTTGTCACTTATGGACCGCTGCTCGAGTTTGCCGTGGATGGCAAGCCGATGGGCAGCCGCATCGCCATGAGCCGCAGCGGCGGCACGGTGGACGTCACCTGGCAGGCCGCCAGCGTGACCATCCCCATGACCCGGGCCGAACTGGTGGTGAACGGCGAAATCCGCGAGAGCGTGGCCATTGACCCCCGCGAGGCGAGCGGAAGCTGGCGCGTGCATGTGGACAAGAGTTCGTGGCTGGCCCTGCTCATCCGCGGGCAGTACCCGGACAAGCCGGAGATCATCGCTGCGCACTCGTCACCGGTGATGGTCGAGGTGGAGGGGACGCAGCTCCTGGCCGCCGCCGACGCCCTGACCATCCTGGAGCAGATCGAGGGCACCCTGGCCTACCTGGATACAGTAGGCACCCGCGCCGAGGATGAGGCCTACAAGCGCATGCGCCTCGTGCTCCAGGGCGCCCACCGCGCCCTGCACAACCGCATGCACCAGATGGGCTACTACCACGACCATACCGTGGCCGAGGACCATCCCGAGCATCACTGAGTAAGAGGGAGCAGGGAACCAGAGAGACTCCCTGGTTCCCTGCTCCCTCGCTTTCCCTACCCCAGCTTGGTTACGTTCATCTCGCCCCGCCGCTTGGCCAGCCGGTCGCCGACCTGCCAGCCGGGTAGGGCGGCCTCCTTGCGGATCTTGCCGTTGGGCTGACGGATGTAGGCGTAGAGCCGGTTCTCATAGTGCCAATCGCCGTCGCCATCGTCGACGCGCTTGCGCTCGCTGCGCATCTCGACGATCTGCCCCTCCCAGTTGCCGAGCAGGATGATGATCGTGAGGACTGCGCTGATCACTGCGGCCAGGCCGACCCCCGCTAGCACCATGGGCTCTTCGCGTCCCCAGAGGAAGAAGGCGCCGACGGCAACGACCGTCCACAGCACGGCCCAGATGACGCCATAGAGGAGGAACTTGGCGCAGCCGCTGCCTGCACCGCTTACTTGCTGCGGTGCGGGTCTTGCCTGCGGCTGGGGCCCAGGCGCCGGTGCAGGCTGGGGAGAGGGGGCCTGTGGCTGGGGCGCTGGTTGGGGCTGCGGCCAAGGGGCTTGCTGTTGGGGTTGCGGCGCCGGCCTTGGGGCCTGGGCTTGCGGCGGTGGAGCCAGGCGGTGCGGATCTGCGAGCTGCCACTGGCGGCCGTCCCAGACGTGCCAGTAGCCGGTCCGTTCCTGGAGCATCCACGTCCGGCCTGCGGAGTCGGTGATGCGCATTTCCTTCAGCGCCTGGCGGTACTCTTCCATGCTCAGGCGGCGGATGCGCCGCTGGCGCTCGAGCCAGCGAAAGCGTTCCTCGGCTTCGGTGAAGGTCATCGATTCCCTCCTGGGTGGTGGGCTAGATCATCATATCCCCGAAGTCGTCTCGGCGTTCGTGGCTGCGCTGGCGGTAGATAGCCTCAAACTTGCGAAAGTGCTTGCACCAGATAAGCACATCCTCGTTGCTGACCCACTGGTCGAGGGCGCCGAATTCATGGCTGACTCTGAACCGCGTCGGGTAGCCAAGGAAGGCGGCCGGCAGTTCGCGGCTGAGCGCCTCGTTGAGAGCGCGGGCGTAGCGGTGGTAATCGCGTTCGCCGAGCCACAGGAAGCAGCGCGGTCCCCATTCATGGTCGCGCGAGATCTCGTCGTCGTGGCCGAGCACGTCAGAGCCGTAGCCGGTGAGCCCGGCGGCGTGACGGTCCCTGAGGAGCGGAAAGCGACGGGCGATGACGGCGGCCACGGCCTCGTGGTAGTACCTCTCTGCCAGGTCCAGTCCCTTCATGGCCTGCTTTCCTGTCTGCGATGGGCGCCGGCGCGCTCTCTATGAAGAAATATGATATCACGGATGGGCCGGAATGCAAGTAGTGGGACCAACCCATGAGAAAAACCACTCCCAAGCGGCGCCTCATTTGGGCTGCTCGGCGCAAGTGGGTAAAATAGTATGCAAGGAACCCTCCGGGAGGTTTCGAAACTTCCCGGAGGGCCGTAGCTCCGCTGCCTTCCGGAGTTCACCGCAAGGCTTCCGCCCGTCCTGCGGCCGACGAGGCGGCTGTAGGTTCTTGAACAAAGGAGTGGTTTCCAGTGATACACATCTCTCGCCCCGAGTATCCGCGCCCGCAGTTTGTCCGTGAAGACTGGCTCAACCTCAACGGCCCCTGGGAGTTTGGCTTTGATGACGACGACATCGGCCTGGCCGCCGGCTGGCAGGAGCCTTCGCAGCATCTGAACGGCGAGATCCAGGTCCCTTTCCCCTTCGAGGCCCGCGCTTCGGGCATCGGTGATCCCACCGTGCACAGGGTGGTGTGGTACCGGCGCGAGTTTGCCGTGCCCGACTCCTGGCGGGGCCGACGCGTGCGCCTCCATTTCGGTGCGGTGGACTATCAGGCGACGGTCTGGGTGAACGGCCGGCTTGTGGGCACTCACCGCGGCGGCTATACCGCCTTCTGGTTCGACATCACCGCCGCCCTGCGGCCCGGGTCGAACGTCATCACGGTGCGCGCCTACGATGACCTGAGCGTGGAGCAGCCCCGCGGCAAACAGGCGCTGACGATCAAGTCTCACGGCATCTGGTACACCCGCTGCACCGGCATCTGGCAGACGGTATGGCTGGAGCCGGTGCCCGAGAACTGCATCGAGGACTGGCAGGTGACGCCGGACCCGGCGCGCAGCGAGGTGACCATCGCCGTGCGCACGCGGCGGGCGGAGACGGCGCGGCTGCGTGTGGCCGTGCGCAGTGGCGGCCTGCCGGCGGGGGAGGCCGAGGGGCTCGTCTGCGGCGGGCGCGGCGAGGTGCGCTTGCGCTTGGAGCCCTTCCGGCTCTGGTCGCCGGATGATCCGCACCTCTACGATCTGACGCTGACCCTGGAGGGCGGCGACCAGGTCGAGGCCTACTTTGGCCTGCGCACGGTGGCCGTGAGCGACGGGATGATCCTCCTCAACGGCCGGCCCTGCTACCAAAAGCTGGTGCTCGACCAGGCCTACTGGCCGGAGGGCGTCTACACGGCACCCTCGGACGAGGCCATCCGCGCCGAGGTAGAGTGGGTGCTGCGCCTGGGCTTTAACGGCGTGCGCAAGCACCAGGTCTCTTCGGACCCGCGCTTCCTCTATTGGGCCGACCGGCTCGGCCTCTTGGTGTGGCAGGATATGCCCGGGCAGACGCTGAGCGTGCCGCACAGCCCGCGCGTGCGGGCGACGGGCCAGGCGGAGGCGAACTATTTGCGCGAGTGGGCCGAGCTGATGCGCCAGGGCCGCAACAGCCCCTCGATTGTGGCCTGGGTGCCGTTCAACGAGACTTGGGGCCTCTACGGCATCTCCGAGGATGCGGCCACGCGGGCCTTCCTCTCGGACGTCGTCCGTCTGACCCGCGAAATGGACCCCACGCGCCTGGTGGTGGATAATGACGGCTGGGAGCACTCGGAGGAGACGGACGTCTTGGCCATCCACGACTATGCCAACACCGGCGAAGAGTTGCGCGCGCACCTCGAGCGCTGGGTGCAGCCCGGCTGGGAGCGGTCGAGCGAACACCATCCCCTGGCACTGATCCCGGGAGCGAGTTACCTGGGCCAGCCGTTGACCCTCTCTGAGTATGGCGGCCTGGCCATGCTCCCGCCCGATGAGGATGTGCCGCAGAACCGTTGGGGCTATGGCCGGGTGGAGCCGGATGCCGAATCCTTCCTGGCTCGCTACCGCGGCCTGCAGGAGGCTATCGCCTCGCAGCCGCAGCTTGCCGGCTATTGCTATACCCAACTCACTGATGTCGAGCAAGAGATCAATGGGCTGCTGAGCTTCCGCCGCGTGCCCAAGGTGGACCCGGACCAGATCAAAGCTCTCAACGATCTGGTGCAGGGGCGCGGGGCGGCGCAGCTCCCCGAGCAGGCGCCCAAGGCGCCGGTGGAGCCGGCATAGCTGCCCACCCCAGGCGGCAGTTATGCACAGAACTGCTGCTGAATGGAGATACCCTGCAATAGCAGGCTTTCGGTGACGCAGAGAACCGCAGAGGCTGATCTGGAAGGGTGCTTTCGACCCCCTCTGTGGCTCTCTGCGTCATCCCAAGATGCGCTATCCGACAGGCATTGCTGCCAGGCGGCCCTTGACGACATCACCTGTAGGGAGTAATATTTGTAGAGGGCGTATGTTGGCGTACACTAGCTAAGAGGTGCGCATGGAAATAAACCTGGGCGGTGAGCGCATCGTCGAGTTGCAGTCGCCGTTTTTGCCGGCGGATTTCGAGGAAAAGACACTCGCGCGGCGCGTGGATGCCTTTGGCGCTGTGGCCAAGCTGCTCCAGCGCCCCAAGCCTGAGGATATCCAGATCACCACGGTCCAGAGGCGGCTGGAGCCCTTTTGGTATGCGGTGGCGACGGGGCGCTACGTCTACGACCGGCGGCAGATATACCAGGTGCAGGCCGGGGCCGAGGTGCAATCGGTAAGTGTCTACGACCACGAGCATCCTGTGGCCACCGAGGGCGCGCATACGTTCGCTTTGGAGGTGGTGGAGCACTGCGTGGAGGAGATGCGCCAGGAGCTGATCCTCGATGCGCAGCGCGGCCAGGAAGTGGACATGCGCAAGTACCTCGAGTTCCCGGCCGAGGTCGTCACTGACCTCGGCGCACTTTCGGCGGACGGCACGCTGGTCGTGGTGCCGGAGGTGCGCGGGTCCTTTGTTGTGCGCAAGCTCATCGCGCTATTGATGAAGACGTTCCAGGCGGACCTCATCTGCGAGGAGCTGATTGATGTCGAACAGGTGACCCTCTTTTACCGGCCGGTTTACGCCATCGAGTATCTATGGGTGCCGAAACAGAAACGGCATGTGCTCGAGTTCGATGGGCTGACCGGTGCGTTCCGGGCGCAGGGTGGCGAGATCAAGCGCCAGGTGCAACGGGTCCTGGAGAACGACCTGCTCTTTGATATCGGCGCCGACGTCCTGGATACATTCCTGCCCGGCGGCAGCATCGCCGTGAAACTGGGGCGCGAGGCGGCGAGAAAGGTTGTGCACTGATCCCCCCATCACGATGACAAAGCGGGAGGGCGCCGCTCACGCGGCATCCCTCCCGCTTTTGTGTTATCGCTATCGCAATGGCACAGCCGTCAGGAACAATGTGAAACCCTGCTAGTCGACCATGAACCAGGCAGCGCGCAGGGTGATATAGACGATGTAAAGCCCCCCGAGATAGAGGGCCGCCCAACGGTTGAGCTTGCCCTTGGTGAACCACAGGATGGCCCACAGGAGGGCGCCGGTGACCGTCTCCCACGGCAGGTCCCAGTAGATCAGGCCACGAGGCACCCAGTAGGTCGAGGTCAGCGCGCCCAGGCCGATGGCGACCAGGGGATTGGTGATGTTGCTGCCGACCAGGGTGCCCAGCGAGATGCCGTGCGCCTTGTTGCGCAAGCCGGCCAGTGCGGTGGTGAGCTCGGGCAGCGCTGAGGCCAGGCCCAGGGTCACGACGCCGATGAAAGAGCCGCCGATGGCCGTCTTTTCTACCACAAGCTCGGTAATCTGCAGGGCGATGGTGGCGCTGATGACCGTCAGAATCATAGCGCCGAGGGCGACGACGCCATACCAGGCGGCTTCCTTCCGCGACCGGGGGATGTCCTTCTTCTCTTCCTCTGCCGCCGCCAGCTCGGCACACGGCTTTTTGTAATACTTGCGCTCATCCCAATAGAGATAATAAGCATAGGCGATGAACGTGCCAAAGAGGATGGCGCCGTCGAGGCGGGAGTAGGTGCGGTCCCAGCCCAGGATCATGCACATGACGGTCGTGCCGATCATGGGAATCATGTTCTTGGTCAGGAAGTAGCGCCGGAAGTAGAGCGTCCCGGCTAGAAATACGACCAGGCCCATGATCAGAGTCTGCTGGACGACGTCCGAGCCGATGTTGGAGCCGAGTATGACGGCCGAGCCGATCCGATAGTCCAACGCACCGTGCAGGATGCCAACGGACCCGGTGACGTGTGCGCTGATCTCGGGGATGCTGGTCGCCAGCGAGATGACGGTCATGCCCATGAACGTCGCGGATAGGTTAAAGTACTCCGCCAGGCCGCAGAGGCGCTTGACGGCCTCGTTGGCTGCCAGGATGAGGATGGCCAGGGCGGCGACGCCCAGGGCGATATTGACCGGCAGGTTGCCGGAAGCGATGATATTGCTCATGTATGAGTCTCCGCTGCGCAAAGAATACCCAAGCAACGCAGGGCAGGCGCAACAAGCCCGAGCCCGGCATAGTTATTCATATTGGCATGGGTATGAAGAGAGGATTCCGGTAAGGCGTGGCTTACCGGCTGGGTGGGGGGAAATATGAGCCTGCAGCGGAGGCGTGGCAGGCGCGAGCAGCGCAACTCTTCTTCCGGGTCCTCATCTTGACCACCTGTCGGTGCCTCAGAGGCGGACAGATCGGGGCCGCAAGCGGCTCCCCGCTATGTCAGCATTCGGGTGAGGCAGCACGATTGTGCCGAATACGATCGTTCGCTGTGGCCTAGATTCCGCGCCCGGACGCGCCCGACCTCGCGGAAGGGTTGTGCCAGTACAATACGTGCGAACGGATATACTCCAGAGATGGAATATGCCATAATCGGGCGGCCTTGTCAAGAAAACGAGCTAGCTCACACAGGCATATCCCAAAACTGTCAGGAACGGCCCGAGGCTTGTCACGGGAGCCTCGGGCCGTTCCACTGCCCACTGCCTAACGGCAGCGCGAGGCAGACTGGTACTGATCCAGGTTGGTGCCGAGGATGCGTTTGAGCTCTGCCGTGGCCTGGTCCAGCTCGGCCAGCACTTCGGGCGAGAGGGTGACCTCGGCGGCCTGGGCGTTTTCCTCGATCTGCTGCGGGCGGCGCGCCCCGGCCAGGACGGTGGTGACCCCGGGCTGATGCAGCACCCAGGCCAACGCCACCTGGGCCATGGGCAGGCCGATGCGCTGGCTGATGCGGCGAACGCGCTCGACGGCGCGGAACGTCTCGGCCTCGCAGCCCGGCTCGCCATGGCGGGCGAGGGGTCGCCGGCCGGAGAAGTGGCGTGTGCGGGCGCGCCCGTCGGGCACATCGGCAGCTGAGGCAAACTTGCCCGTCAGCAGGCCCTGGGCCAGGGGGCTGTAGCAGAGAATGCCGGTACCGCTCTCAACGCACTGGCTGCGCACCTCATACTCGATCCCACGCCAGAGGAGGCTGTAGGGGAGCTGGTTGCTGGCGGAGCCGCCCGCGGCCAGCAGGTCGGCGAAATCTCGCGGGCCAAAGTTGCACACACCGATGGCGCGCACCTTGCCCTGGCGGCGCAGGTCCTCGAGGGCTTGTAGCGTCTCGCCGATGGGAATCTGCGGATTGGGCCAGTGGACCTGGTACAGGTCGATATGATCCGTGCCCAGGCGGCGCAGACTGCGCTCGCAGGCGGCCTGCAGCTCCCCCGGCGCCAGGTGCTCGGCGCTGACCTTGCTGGCGATGATGGCCTCATCTCGACGGCCCTGCAGGGCCTTGCCCAGGATGACCTCCGAGTTCCCATCGCCATAGGCCTCGGCGGTGTCAAAGAGGTTGATGCCCAGCTCTAGCGCGTGGTGGATGGCAGCGATGGCTTCGCGTTCATCCTGCGCGCCCCAGACTGCGTCGCCGGCGATGGCCCAGCAGCCCATGGCCACGACGGATACGTTAAAGCCGCTGCTTCCGAGTTGGCGGTACTGCATAATCGTTTCCCTTCCTGATCCCTCAGACTCGGCAGGTCTCAAGACCTGTCGGGTCCGGCTTACGGCCGCGGCGCGAGGCGGCCGTCATAGTCCTCCGAGCCCTCCTTGGCGTCGAGGGGGAAGCGCACCGGCTTGCGGTCGCGCTGCGAGCGATAGATAGCGGTGAAAATCTCGACCAGCTTGCGCCCCTCGCGGCCGGTGACCAGCGGCTCGCGGCCATCCCGGACGGCCTGCAAAAAGTCCTGGATCTGCAATTGGTGATAGTACATCGCCGGGTCGATTTCCTGAAAGCGCGCCGTGTCTTCGGCCTTCCACTCCTCCAGCAGGTGCTCCTCGCCGGGGACGGTCCAGAGGTCGTTGAGCGGCGGCTCGAGCACGGGGGCCATGCCGGCGATGAACATCGAGCCGCCGTCGGTCTGCACGCCGACCGAGGCGCCGTTCTCGCCGTGCACGTGTACCTTGCCGTAGAGCCCGGGCCGTTGCGAGTTGGAGAGGACAAGGTTGCCGAGGGCGCCGTTCCTGAAACGCAGGACGGCCACGGCCGTATCCTCCACCTCGATGTAGGGGTGGTTCAGGTTATCCCAGTAGCCAAAGACCTCCTCGACCGGCCCCATGAACCACTGCAGGATGTCCAACTGGTGGGGGGCCTGATTCACCAGCACCCCGCCGCCCTCGGCGCTCCACTTGCCGCGCCAGGGGTCCGAGGCGAAATAGGCCTGGTCGCGCCAGCAAAAGAGGTAGGCCAGACCCAGGATAGGCCGGCCGATCTTGCCCGCTTCGATGGCCGCCTTGACCCGCTGCACCGGCTCGTAGAGCCGCCTCTGGCTGATCACGCCCAGTTGCACGCCAGCGCTATCGGCCGCAGAGATTATGGCGTCGCAATCCTTGAGGCTGGGGGCGAGCGGCTTCTCGATGATCACGTGCGCCCCGGCCTGGGCAGCCTGGATAGCAGGGGACACGTGTAGCGGATGGGGGGTGCAGATGGTCACGGCCTGCACGCCGGCCTGCTCGACCATCTCCTGCACATCACCGAACGCCCGCGTGCCAAACTCGGCGGCAAAAGCCTTGGCGCGCTCCGGATTGTTGTCGCAAACGGCCACAAATTCCGACTCGGGCAGCGCGCTGAGCGCCTGCGCGTGCGTCCGGCCGACCTTGCCGCAGCCGATGAGTGCCGTCCTTACCTTTTCCATGGGATGATCTCCTTAGATATGGATTGGCCTGCGAAGCAGGTGCTGCACGGCTGGTGGAACTCTCCCTATGGCCTGAGTATTACCTTGAGCAGGCCGGGCTCCCGGTCGTACAGGCGCTGGAACCAGGCCGCGCCTTCGGCCAGGGGGGCGACGGCGCTGATCAGCGCGTCAACATTGACGGCGCCCCGGCTCAGCATGCCTAGGCAGGCCGGGTATTCGCCGCGCGAGGAACAGGAGCCGTAGAGGGTCAGCTCGCGCGTCACCGCCGCCTGCAGCGGGAAGTCGACCTTGGCGGCGAGGTTGCCCACCATGGTCAGCGAGCCGCCCTTGCGGAGGGCGCCGATGGCCAGGTTCAGAGTGGGGGCGATGCCGACCACTTCGAAGGCCAGATCGGCGCCGCGACCCTCCGTGCGTTTGAGGACCTCGCTGATGGCGTCGGTATTGCCCGAGTTCAGGGCCTCATCGGCGCCCAGTTGCCGGGCCATCGCCAGACGGCCGTCGTCCAGGTCGATGGCGATGATGCGGCCGCAGCCGGCCAGGCGCAGCGCCTGAATGACCAGCAGGCCGATCATCCCCGCGCCGACAACGGTGGCGGTGTCGTTCAGGGTGATGGGCGTCCGTCCGACGGCGTGGAAGGCGATGGACAGCGCCTCGACCATCGTTGCCTGCTCGAAGGGAATGCCCTCAGGCAGCCGGTAGAGGATGTGTTGCGGAACGACCACATACTCGGCAAAGGCGCCATGCTGGCGATAGTCCTCGCACGAAACGCCCAGCACACGCCGGTTGTCGCAGAGGTTGATCTGGCCGCGCCGGCAAAAGTGGCAGTGGCCGCAATAGATGGTCGAGTCGAAGGTGACCCGGTCGCCGGGCCGCCAACCGGTGACCGCGCTGCCCACCCCGGCAATCACCCCGGCCGCCTCGTGCCCCATGATCAAAGGCGGAATGCGCCGGCCCGAGCTGCCGTCCAGGCCGTGAACGTCGCTGCCGCAGATGCCGCAGGCGCGGACCTCGATCAGCACCTCCTCCGGCCCCGGTTCGGGCTGCGGCACGTCCTTGTAGACCAGTTGCATGTACTCTTTGAGCACCAGTGCTTTCATCAGGCCCTCCAGGGGATGTTGCGCCAAATGCTGCTGTTCGTGCTCATGATAGCATTGCGCAGAGCGCAGGGCAAATACTGCAAAAGCGTAGGCCGGGCAGGGGCGGTTCGCGAACCGCCCCTACAGTCTCACGCATCACCGGTCGGATTCGGGTTGACGGCCCCTTCTCGCCGCCCTATGATACGCCTCATCATTGGCAGCAGGTGGAAGCATGGCACGAGAGCAGGTAGCCATCGACGGCAACGAGGCGGCGGCCTATGTGGCCCACAAGACGAACGAGGTCATCGCCATCTATCCCATCACTCCCTCCTCGCCGATGGGCGAGCACGCCGATGAGTGGAGTTCCTTCGGCAAGGAGAACATCTGGGGCAGCGTCCCGCAGGTGGTCGAGATGCAGTCGGAGGCCGGGGCGGCGGGGGCGGTACACGGCGCGTTGCAGGCCGGTTCCCTCACCACTACCTTTACCGCCAGCCAGGGCCTCCTCTTGATGATTCCCAACATGTTCAGAATCGCCGGCGAGTTGACGAGCACCGTCTTTCACATCGCCGCGCGCACCGTGGCCACCCATGCCCTGTCCATCTTTGGCGATCACTCCGATGTGATGGCCGTACGCGCGACGGGCTGGGCGATGCTCTTTTCCAATTCGGTGCAGGAGGCGATGGACCTGGCCCTCATCGCCCAGGCGGCGACCCTGCGGGCGCGGGTGCCCTTTCTGCACGTGTTCGACGGCTTTCGCACCTCCCACGAGGTGCACAAGATCGAGCAACTGAGCGTGGACGATATCCGCGCCATGATCGACGACGACCTGGTGCGTGCCCATCGCGAGCGCGCCCTCTCGCCCGAACGCCCCGTCATCCGCGGCACGGCCCAGAACCCCGACGTCTTTTTCCAGTCTCGCGAGGCCGCCAACCCCTACTACCTGGCGACGCCGCGCATCGTGCAGGAGACGATGGATAGCTTTGCCGGCCTCACCGGGCGGCAGTATCGCCTCTTTGACTATGTCGGCGCTGCCGATGCCGAGCGGGTGATCATCCTCATGGGCTCGGGCGCCGAGGCCGCCGAGGAGACGGTCGACTATCTCCTGCGACAGGGGGAGAAGGTGGGCGTCATCAAGGTGCACCTCTATCGGCCCTTCTCCATCCCGGACCTGCTCGAGGTGCTGCCCTCCACGGTGCGCGTCATCGCCGCCCTCGACCGCAGCAAAGAGCCGGGGGCGACCGGCGAGCCGCTGTATCAGGATGTGGTCACGGCTATCAGCGAGGGCCTGGCCGCCGGCGCGGAGGCGGTCCAGCAACCGGTACGGGTGATCGGTGGGCGCTATGGCCTCTCGCAAAAAGAGTTCTCGCCGGGCATGGTCAAGGCCATTTTCGACGAGATGGCTCAAGAGCGGCCCAAGAACCACTTTACCGTGGGTATCGTCGATGATGTGACGAACACCAGCCTCGACTATGACCCCGAGTTCGACATCGAGCCGGACGATGTGACCCGTGCTGTGTTCTGGGGGCTGGGGTCCGATGGGACGGTGGGCGCCAACAAGAACTCGATCAAGATCATTGCCCGAGAGACGCCCAATCGCGCCCAGGGTTACTTTGTCTATGACTCCAAAAAGGCCGGCGCCCACACGGTGTCGCACCTGCGCTTTGGCCCGCGCCCCATCCGTAGCACTTATCTCATCAGGCGGGCCGGCTTTGTGGGCGTGCACCAGTTCGGCTTTCTGGAGCGCTATGATATCCTCGAGGGGGCAGCCGAGGGGGGTACCCTTCTGCTCAACAGCCCCTATCCCGCCGACAAGACCTGGGACCAGATCCCTCGCCCCGTGCAAGAGCAGATCATCGCCAAGAAACTCAGGGTCTATGCCATCAACGCCTACGAGGTGGCCCAATCCGCCGGCCTGGGCCCGCGCATCAACACGATCATGCAGACCTGCTTCTTTGCCATCACCGGCCTCTTGCCGCTCGAAAAGGCCGTCGCCGAGATCAAGCGCAGCATCGAGGAGACCTACGGCAAGCGCGGGCCGGCGGTGGTGGAAAAGAACTTTGCGGCGGTGGATGCGGCCGTCGAGCACCTGTATGAGATCCCCGTCCCGGAGCAGGCTACCGGCTCCATCGAGATACCGGCCACCGTGCCGCCCCAGGCGCCCGAGTTTGTGCAAAAGGTGACGGTGCCGATCATGCGCGGCGTTGCCGACCGCCTGCCGGTGAGCGCCCTGCCCGTCGACGGCACCTTTCCCCCCGGCACGACCCGCTGGGAGAAGCGCGACCTCTCGCTGCAGGTGCCCATCTGGGCGCCCGAGGTCTGCATCCAGTGCGGGCGCTGCTCCACCTACTGCCCCCATGCCGTGATCCGGGCCAAGGCCTTTGATGAAAGCCATCTGGCCGGCGCTCCGAAGGGGTTTCGGACCGTCGAGGCCCGCTTCCGCGAGCCGGGGATGCAGGGCAAGCGTTTCACCATCCAGGTCTCTGTGCAGGATTGTACCGGCTGCGGCGTGTGCGTGGACGTGTGCCCGGCCAAGGACAAGCGGGAGGTGGGGCGCAAGGCGATCAACATGAGCCCGCTGCTGCCCGTCCGGCACAAGATGATGGAAGACTGGGCCTTCTTCGAGACGTTGCCCCAGAGGCCGGCGGAGGCCCAGCTCGAGTTCAACAGCGCCAAGAACGTGCAGCTCTTGCAGCCGCTTTTCGAGTTTCACACGGCCTGCGCCGGCTGCGGCGAGACGCCCTACATTCGCCTGCTCAGCCAGCTCTTTGGGAACCGGCTGTTGATCGGCAACGCCACCGGCTGCAGCAGCATCTACACCGCCAACCTGCCGGGCATGGCCTGGGCGCCCGACGAGCACGGGCGCGGCGCGGCCTGGTGCAACTCGCTCTTTGAGGATAATGCCGAGTTCACCCTGGGCTTGCGGCTCAGCGTGGATCAGCAGCACGCCCATGCGCGCGAGTTGCTGGAGGCGCTGCGCCCGGCCGCCGGCGCCGAGCTGGCGGAGGCACTCCTGACCGCCGACCAGACGACCCCCGCCGGGGTCGAGGCGCAGCGCGAGCGGGTGGCGGCGCTCAAAGAGAGGCTGGCCGGTCAGGATGACCCGCGCGCCCGTAACCTGCTGAGCGTGGCCGACTCTCTGGTGCGCCGGAGCGTCTGGGCCATCGGCGGCGACGGCTGGGCCTATGACATCGGCTATGGTGGGCTCGACCACGTCTTGGCCCTGCGGCGCAACGTCAAGATGCTGGTGCTGGATACCGAGGTATACTCCAATACCGGCGGGCAGGCCTCCAAGGCCACAAGCCTGGGTGCGGTGGCCAAGTTCGCCGCCGCCGGCAAGCCCACACCCAAGAAGGACCTGGGCATGATGGCCATGAACTATGGCTACGTCTATGTGGCCCAGGTGGCCCTGGGCGCCGACGAGCGGCAGACGATCCGCGCCTTCCAGGAGGCCGAATCCTACGACGGGCCGGCACTGGTCATCGCCTACAGCACCTGCATCGCCCAGGGGATCAACATGTCGCAGGGCATGGGGCAGGAAAAGCTGGCCGTCCAGTCGGGCCACTGGCCGCTCTATCGCTACGACCCGCGCCTCCGCGCCGAGGGCAAAAACCCGCTGCAACTGGACTCCAAAGCGCCCAGCATCCCGCTCAGGGAGTACTATTACAATGAGAACCGCTACCGCATGCTGACCCAAAGCCACCCCGATGTCGCCGAGCAGCTCCTGGCCGAGGCGCAGCGGACGGTGCTCGAGCGCTGGCGCAAGTATGAGCACCTGGCGGCCATGCCGTACGAGGAATTGCAGGCAGTGCCGGCCTCGTAGGAACTCGTAGGAACTCGTGGGAACTGTGGGAACTCGTGGGAAGCGGGGGAGACGACCATGGACCTGACAACCACCTACCTCGGAATCGAGCTGGCGCACCCGGTGGTTCCCTCGGCGTCGCCCATCTCCAGGAGCCTGGACGGCATTCGCCGCCTGGAGGATGCCGGGGCGCCCTGCGTCGTCATGCACTCGCTCTTTGAGGAGCAGATTGCCCTCGAGAGCGAGCAACTGGACCACTACCTGAGTTACTTTACCGAGGCCTTTGCCGAGGCGCTGAATTGGTATCCCACCCAGCCCGACTATCACGTCGGCCCCGAGGAGTACCTGAACGGCCTGCGCCGGGCCAAGGAGGCGACGGATATCCCCATCATCGGCAGCCTCAACGGCGTGTCCACGGGCGGCTGGACGGCCTATGCCCGGATGATCCAGGAAGCCGGCGCCGATGCGCTCGAACTGAATGTGTACTATATCGCCACCGACCCGCGGCTCGGCAGCGCCGATGTGGAGGGCATGATCCTCGATGTGGTGCGCGAGGTGAAGGGGAGCGTCTCCATTCCTGTTGCGGTCAAGGTCAGCCCCTACTTTAGCGCCATGGCCTCTATGGCTCAACGCCTGGTCGAGGCTGGGGCCGACGGCCTGGTGCTCTTTAACCGCTTCTACCAACCGGACCTGGACCTGGAGAATCTGGAGGTGGTGCCGCACCTGGTCCTCAGCACCTCCGATGAGCTGCGGCTGCCGCTGCGCTGGGTGGGTACGCTCTATGGGCGCGTGTCGGCGGACCTGGCCATCACCAGCGGCGTGCATAGCCACATGGACGTGCTCAAGGGGCTGATGGCCGGCGCCAAGGTGACGATGATGACCTCCGAACTCTTGCAGAACGGGTTCGGTCGCATCCGCGAGATCGTCGACGCCACGAGCCGCTGGCTGGGCGAGCACGAGTACCAGTCGGTGGCTCAGATGCAGGGCAGCATGAGCCAGGGCAAGGTCGAGGACCCGTCCGCCTTTGAGCGAGCCAACTATATGCGGGTGCTCCACTCCTGGTATCCCGACCCGGCGGGCCAACTCTTCCGCGCCATGCTGCAGTGATGCGGGTTATATCCTGTCACACCTGCCAGGTTGCCGAGAATCCGCAGCCAGAACTCGAGCCGGTACATGGCTGCGACGCGGAATTCCATGCTCGCAAAGCCCCAGAAGAGCCTCATGTCCCGACCCTTTCCGGCGCCGGATGCACTGCGCCCTCCTGTGCTTGCCGGGCCAGGTCGAGGTAGATGGCGCGGATGACCTCCTCGATCTCCTGGTCGGCGACGGTCAGGTCGGCGACGGGGCAGCGCGCACTGACCGCGGTGATGAGTTCGGAGACGGGCGTGTCAAAACGGTTGAAGGCGAACCATTTCTTGCGCCCTTCGCTGCGCTTCAGCGTTGCCCCGGTCAGGCCAAAGTCGGCGATCTCTTCCTCGAATTCGACAGCCAGAATGCGCTCTGTTGAGTACCGGGCGCGGATGCCCTCGAGGCTGCCGTCGTAGAGGATGCGCCCGTGGTCGATGATCAGCACGCGCGGGCACAGCTTTTCGATCTCGGCGGTGTCGTGGGTGGTCAGGAGGATGGTCACCTGCCGCTCCCGGTTGACCTCCCTGATGAACTCGCGCAAGCGCTCTTTGCTGATGGCGTCCACGCCAATGGTGGGCTCGTCGAGGAAGAGAATGGCTGGGTCGTGCAGCAGGGCGGCGGCGATATCGGCGCGCACCCGCTGGCCCAGGCTGAGCTGGCGCACCGGCACATGCAGGAACTCGCCCAGCCCCAGCATGTCGCCGTACTGGCTCAGGTTGCGCTGGAACTGGGCCTCGGGTACCTTTCACCCCCGGCGCACTTGACTTGCCGGCGAATGTAGGGTACCTTTCTACTGCAGCGGTCGTACTCGGACGTCGCTGCTCCTGCAAGTCGGGTTTCCAGCCTCCGGGGGCGCCATGCTCTCCACCTGCAACTATTCGACCTATCCGGTTCTGCTCTTACACAACCTCGACCCCGCCTGGGGAGCCGCCGACATTGAAGAGGCGCTGCGCCAGGCCGCCGAGTTGGAGGGTGCTCTACGCGCGCAAGGCCACGCCGTCACCACCCTGGCGGTAGACCACGTCGACCTGATGAGCGTTCTACAGCACTATGACCCACGCGACTATGTCGTCTTTAACTGGTGCGAAGAGTTGCCGGGGGTCATCCACGGCGACGTGCGCGTGGCGCAGATCCTCGAGGACCTCGGCTACGCCTACACCGGCTCTACGCCGGCCACGCTGGCCCTCAGTTGGGACAAGCCCCAGGTCAAGCGCCTGCTGCGCCGGCACGGCGTGCCCACGCCGCCCTGGAAGGTCTACGAGGCCCCACAGCCGGATGGCTGGGGCTGCTTTCCGGCCATTGTCAAGCCCGCGCGGGAGCATTGCAGCCTGGGTGTCAGCGGCGAGGCGGTCGTTCTGGATGCCGGCGAGCTGGAACGCCGCATCGCCTATGTCATCGAGCGCTTTGGCCAGGCGGCGCTGGTCGAGGATTTCGTTGACGGCCGCGAGTTCCACGTGTCCCTCTGGGGCAATGGCGTTGTGCGCATGCTGCCCCCCGCCGAGATGGACTTTTCCGCTCTCAGCGACGTGCACGACCGCCTGTGCACCTTTGACAGCAAATTCACCCCCGGCTCTCGCCTCTACGAGCAGATCCAATTGCGCGTACCTGCGCCCCTGCAGCCTACCGAGCAGGAGGAGCTGGAGCGTGTCGCCCAGGCCGCCTACCGTGCCCTGGGCTGCCGCGACTATGCCCGGCTGGACATTCGACAACGTGACGGTACCTTTTACGTCCTCGATGTCAACCCCAACCCCGATATTAGCACGGAGACGAGCACGGCGTATGCGGCGCAGGCGGCCGGTTACCCATACGCCGGGATGGTCGGCCGCCTGGTGGAGCTTGCCGCGGAGCGCCACCCGACGTTCGGCGCTCGCCGGCACTGACTGGCTTGTGGTATAGTGACCCGGACCTGGGTCATTGAGGGAAGGGAGGATAGGCAGCCATGTTCGAGTCCTTCAAGAGCCCACCCAAGTCTGCACGACCGATGGTCCGCTGGTGGTGGACGGGCACTGATGTCGAGATCGACGAACTGCGGAACGAGGTGCGCGAGCTGGACGAGGCCGGCTTTCTGGGCGCCGAGATTCAGGTCTTTCAGACCGGTTCCCCGTCGGACCTGGCCAAAACGGATCCGGAGCGTTACCGCCGCATGCACCGCTTCATGCAGCCCTATTACTATGAGGCCGTCAAGGCCGTGCTCGACGAAGCGGCCACGCGGGACATGGCCTTTGACCTGACTATCTGCTCCGCCTGGCCGGCCGGCGGCACCCACGTGAGCCTGGAGGAATCCGAAAAGACGCTTCTGATGGGCGTCATGACTCTGCGGGGCGGCACCCGCTACACCGGCCCGCTGCCGCGCTACGACAAGCCCTTCTTCTACAACCTGGCCCGCCTGATCCCCCCTCTGAAGGGCATGCAGAGCTTTTACCCGGAGCAAATGCGCCTGGTACGCGTCGTCGCGGGCAAGCCCTCCGGCAAGCCGGGCAAGGTGCGCTCCTTTCGCCCGACGACGGCCTACCTGGACACAAACTCGCTGATCGACCTGACGGACAAGGTCCGGCCGGATTCCACCCTCGACTGGCAGGTGCCGTCGGGAACGTGGCAGGTCTTTGCCCTCTATGCCGGGCCGGCGGGCCAACACCCGCTCATGGACTCGCGGGAGAACCCGGACGCCGTCAGCCTGGTGTTGGACCATCTGGCGGCCGAGCCGGTGCGCAGGCATCTGGAGCATCACCTGGGCCGCGCCCGGGCCTATTTCGGCGAGCACTTTGGGCGCGCGCTGCGCGGCTTTTTCACAGACAGCCTCGAGTTGAGCGCCGAGTGGAGCTGGGCCGAGGACCTGCTGAGCGAGTTCAAGCGGCGGCGTGGTTACGACCTGGCGCCCTACCTGCCCGTGTGCTATGTGCCGGGGCGCGATAACAAGTACGTCTCCATCGCCATGGGCAGCCGGCCCCCTTGCTTCGATCTGCCGGGCGACCTGGGCGACCGCATCCGCTACGACTATGAGCGCACCGTTTCGGACCTCTTCAGCGAGCGGTTCGTGCAGGCCATGACCGAGTGGGCCGAGGCCAATGGCTTGCAGAGCCGCATCCAGGCCTATGGCATCCGCGCCGATACCCTCAAAGCCTACGGCATCGCCCACATCCCCGAGACGGAGCAGCTCTTTGCCGGGGGTATGCTGGACTTTATGCGGCTGGCGGGTTCGGCCGGGGCGATCTACGGCAAGCCGTTGGTCACGGCCGAGTCGCTGGTGTGGAATCAGCGTGACTATCTGACCACGCCCCTCAAGTGGAAGGTCGCCGCGGACCGGCTGTTCGTCTGTGGCATCAACCAGATGATCTACCACGGCTTTCCCTATCAGAACCCGGCCTTTGCCTACCCGGGCTATGACGCCTTTTCCACACCCCACCTGCCCAAGATGGCGTGCTTTTCCTCCAACATGTCGCGAGTGAACCCCTTCTGGGAGTTCTTCCCGGCGATGAATGCTTACGTCACGCGCTGCCAGCACCTGCTGCAGCAGGGGCAGACGGTGGCCAACGTGGGCATCTTTTACCCGCTCCTGAACTATCCGGATTCGGTGCTCAAGCGTGAGGAACTCGTCGGCGGGTACCTCGACGAGCTGGACGCGCCCCTGCCCAAGCGACACATTGGCGGAGCGGCCAAAGCCAAGCTCAATGCCGAGGAGCGCTGGGTGCGCGCGCAGATCGACCTGGCCGATGAATTGGGCGCGCACGGCTATGCCTACGTGCACGTCAACCCGGAGAGCCTGCTCAAGGCGCGTGTGGAGGGGGCGGGGTTGGCGGTGGGCGCTGCGCGCTTGCAGGTGCTGATTCTGAACCGGGTGGAGCGCGTCAGCGGCGAGGTGGCGCGCAAACTGCAAGAGGTGGCCGCTGCCGGCATCCCGATCCTCTTCGTGGGCCAGTTGCCCGACCGTCAGGCCGGCTTTCTGAACCACCGCGAGGGCGACGGAGTTATCTCGGCCATCCTCAACAACCTGGCCAAGCGCTATCAGAGCCTGGTCAAAGAGACGGCGGCGGTGCCCGGCCGGCTGCGCGAACTGGGCGTGCACCCCGGCGTGATCTTTGACTCGCTACAGCCCGAGGTGCAGTACATCCACAAGCGCAGCGAAGAGGGCGATGTCTACTTTTTGCGGCAGTCGAGCCGCGAGCCTCGCACGGTCTCGGCCTGCTTTGCCCACCCCGGTTGTGTGCCCTACCTGCTGGACCCTTGGACGGGGGAGGCGACTCCGGCGGGGCAGTACGAGGCTCTGGAGGATGGCCTGCGCCTGGAGCTGCCCTTTGCGCCCTATGGCTCGCACCTAATTGCCTTCCGCCTAGCCCCGGAGCCTGTGCACGTGGCGCGGGGCGACCTGCCCGTGTTGCGCAGCGGCGAAAGCCTCGTCGCCCTGGCGGCGAAAGCAGGCGAGTATGCCTTTACATTGGGCGACGGCGCCGAGCGGTCGCTGCGCGTCGCTGCCGACCCGCCCCCGGCCCTGCCGCTCGCGGCCTGGCACCTGGAGACCGAGCTGCGCACCCCCTCCGGGCAGGTCACGCCGCTGCGCCTGGACCTGGCAACGCTGCAGGACTGGCGGGAAATCCGCGTGCTGCGCCACTGCTCCAGCCCCGGCGTCTACACGGCGCGCATCCACCTCGACGAGCGCTATCTGCAGGCCGGGCTGGCGCTGACGCTCGATCTGGGCCGCGTACACGATGCCGCCGTCGTGAACATCAACGGGCACGAGCTGGCGCCGCTCCTGGTCTATCCTTTCGCCGTCGATGTGACCCCCTATCTGCGGGCGGGGGAGAACACAGTGCGGGTGACGGTCACGCCCACCCTGCGCAACCAACTCATCGGCTGGGGCAACGCGGGCTACAAAGGCTGCAAGCAGTTCCGGCGGCGCAAGGAACTGGCACCATCCGGCCTGATTGGCCCCGTGTGGCTGCGGGTCGCCTGGAAGCTGGAGGTGGGCACGGGGGATTTCACCGCCAAGAACGCAAAGGTACGCTAAGGGAGCCTGCCGTTGCGATGCTTCCACCGGCCGGCACAGGCGCCTCAGAGGCAGTGACCCTTTGAGTCCTTGGCGGTCTTGGTGAAATCCCCCCGCTTCTCTCTGCAGGCGCGGGAGGGGAGGCGCATCCGCAAGTCGAAAAAGGGAGCAAAATGGCCGAACGTCAGGCGCTGGATTTCTATGAACACGCCGGCGAAATCCTCCGCCGTTTTCGCCGGGGTGGAGTGCTTTGCACCGTCGTTGATGAGGCGGGCGCGCAAAACGTGCTCACCCTCGGCTGGGGGCAGGTGGGGCCCGGCTACCATGGTCACCCCATCATGGTCATCGCCGTCACACCGCTGCGCTACTCCTGGCGCTTTCTGGAGGCGGTGCCCGAGTTCGTCATCGCCGTGCCCGACGATGCCTTACGCCCGGCAGCAGACCTCTGCGGGGC
>DAOUGZ010000054.1:0-12485 GCA_034428955.1 Anaerolineae bacterium
ACCGCCATTCAGACTCGGCCCGATGTCTGGCTGCCGGCAGCCAGACATCGGGCCGAGTCTGAATGGCGGTAATCCCGAGTGGGGGATTGAAACTGGTACTTCACCGAGCAGCTCTCGCGCGTGTGGATAGTCTGAATGGCGGTAATCCCGAGTGGGGGATTGAAACATATTGGTGAGCGATGCAAGCCGCGACGCGCTCCTTGTCTGAATGGCGGTAATCCCGAGTGGGGGATTGAAACGCGATGGGCGTGACGATGGGCGCCTGTTTGATTCTCGGTCTGAATGGCGGTAATCCCGAGTGGGGGATTGAAACATGCTGGCCATGTTATCCTCCTCTGCCGGCCTGGCCGTCTGAATGGCGGTAATCCCGAGTGGGGGATTGAAACTCATAGTGCTCGCGCCCGCCCTGGGTCTCCAGCAGGAGTCTGAATGGCGGTAATCCCGAGTGGGGGATTGAAACTACTCGAGGTAGGCCAGGGTGGCTGGCTTGCTGGCGTCTGAATGGCGGTAATCCCGAGTGGGGGATTGAAACCGGTCCGAGAAGTACCGCGCCGCCCCCTCCGCCATGGTCTGAATGGCGGTAATCCCGAGTGGGGGATTGAAACCCACGGCAAGACAGGCAAGCCGCACAATCGCATTTGTCTGAATGGCGGTAATCCCGAGTGGGGGATTGAAACTTTGATCCTGGCGCAGAGGAACAGGCGGCCAGGCTGGTCTGAATGGCGGTAATCCCGAGTGGGGGATTGAAACATGACATTCTTCACCGGCGGCATGCCGTGGCCGGTCGTCTGAATGGCGGTAATCCCGAGTGGGGGATTGAAACTGCCATGTTGCTTCTAGAGAGTCTGCCTCCTCGCACGTCTGAATGGCGGTAATCCCGAGTGGGGGATTGAAACATGTATCGTGCTGCGAATCAAACCGCAAATCCTGGGGTCTGAATGGCGGTAATCCCGAGTGGGGGATTGAAACTGCGAAACTCTGTCCTCTCCAAGATGCGCCTCCTCGTCTGAATGGCGGTAATCCCGAGTGGGGGATTGAAACTGCCAACCCCCATGCTGCTGCATGCCTCGTGTTTTGTCTGAATGGCGGTAATCCCGAGTGGGGGATTGAAACACCGCACCGGCTCCCACAAGCCGAATCGTCCGACAGTCTGAATGGCGGTAATCCCGAGTGGGGGATTGAAACGTCGGACCTTTTCCGTCGCTTGAAGGAACGGGAACCCAGGTCTGAATGGCGGTAATCCCGAGTGGGGGATTGAAACCCCGCCTACCGCGAATTCTTCGTTTTGTGCGGGGAGTCTGAATGGCGGTAATCCCGAGTGGGGGATTGAAACATGCTCATACATGCTGACCGCGTTGCGCAGATGGAGTCTGAATGGCGGTAATCCCGAGTGGGGGATTGAAACCTATTGACCTGACTAGTTTTACTGACCTGGCTGTTGGTCTGAATGGCGGTAATCCCGAGTGGGGGATTGAAACAAATCAACTACAGCCTGCCAGTCCGGACCGTTGCGAAGTCTGAATGGCGGTAATCCCGAGTGGGGGATTGAAGCATCGAAGACGGGCCAGTCCCTGATCCCTGCAATCGTGTGTTCACCGGGCGCCGGAGGATAGCGATGGCTATAGAGAGCGACTATTTGCCCATATCCATGCTCAATCAGCTCGAGTATTGCGAGCGGCGCTTTTGGCTGATGTATGTGCAGGGCGAGATGGAGGTCAATGCACCGGTCCTGGAGGGGGTGTTGCAGCACGAGCGGGTGCACACGGCCGGGCGCGAGCAGGCGGGCCAGTCGCTCACCCGGCGGCGGGTCTACGTCTGGTCGGACCGGCTGCGCATTGCCGGCTTTGCCGATGTGGTGGAGGGGGAGCCGGATGCGCCGCTGCGCGTGGTGGAGCACAAGCACGGCCGCATGGGCCGCTGGCTGAACGACCACATCCAGCTTTGCGCTCAAGCTATCTGCCTGGAGGAGCGTACGGGCCGGCCGCTGGCGGAGGGCGCGATCTTTTACTGGGGCAGCCGGCGCCGGGTGGCGGTGCCCCTCACGCCCGAACTGCGGGCACGCACCGAGGCCGCTGTGGCCCGGGCTTTTGCCTTGCTCGCGGCCGGCCACCTGCCCCCGCCGCTGAGCCGGGCAGCCAAATGCCGCGATTGTTCGCTGGAGGGCATCTGCTTGCCACGGGAGACGCTGCACCTCTTGGGCCAGGCCTGATGGGCCGGCGCCGGGCAAATGCCGCGGAGGAGGCGATGGCTACGCTATATCTGACCGAACCCCGCGCTCTGGTGCGCAAGGATGGCGACACGCTGCTGGTGGATATCCCCGCCGACGCGCAGCGCGGCAGCGAGAAGCGGCGCGTACGCGTGCCGCTGCTCAAGGTGACTCAGGTGGTGGTGTATGGCGATGTGACCCTGACCAGCCCGGCGTTGGCGGCGCTGCTGGAGCAGAGGGTGGATGTGTGCTTTTGCTCGGCCTATGGGCGCTTTCGCGGCCGGTTGGCCCCGCCGCTGGGCAAGAACAGCCTGCTGCGCCTCGCCCAGCACCGGGCGCACAACGACCCGGCGCGCACCCTCGCCGCCGCCCAGGGCTTTGTCGGCGGCAAGCTGGCCAACATGCGGGCCATGCTCCTGCGTGCCAACCGCAAGCGTGCGGATGCGGCCATTGCCCAGGCGGCGGAGTCGATCCGCGGCACGCTGGCGCAGGTGGAGGCGCTGCAGCCGGAGGAGGCCGGCGCGCCTGCCGATCCATCGCGCCCGCAGGCCGGCACTGTGCTGGGCAGCTTGCAGGGTCTGGAGGGTGCGGGCTCGGCCGCCTATTTCGGTGTGTTCGCCCGCCTCCTCAACGACGATTGGGGCTTTTCCCGGCGCCAACGTCGCCCGCCACGCGACCCGGTCAATGCTCTGCTTTCTTTCGGCTACGTCCTCCTGGCCAACCAGGTGGCGTCGGCGGTCAGCATCGTCGGGCTGGACCCCTATGTGGGCTTTTTACACTCCTCACAGTTCGGCAAGCCGGCCCTGGCTCTCGACGTCATGGAGGTCTTTCGCCCCATCATCGTGGACTCGGTCGTGTTGACCCTGCTGAACAACGGCATTCTCACGCGCAAGGACGTGCAGGAGGAGCTGGGCGCCTGGCGCCTGACTGAGCGGGGGCGCAAGACCTTTCTGACCAAGTTCGAGGAACGGCTGGATACCGAGATCCGCCATCCCACTTTTGGCTACAAGGCCACCTACCGGCGTTGCCTGGAGCTGGAGGTGCGGCTGGTGGCCAAGTGGCTGTCCGGCGAGCTGGTGCGCTACCGGCCCTTTGCGGTACGCTAGCGATGAAACGCCGCCGCTCGGAGCGCACTCTTTACGTCATCGCCTACGACATCCCCAGCGATCGCCGGCGCACGCGGGTGCACAAGGCGCTGTGCGGCTTGGGCCGCTGGACGCAATACAGCCTCTTTGAGTGCTTTCTCAACGAAAAGGATCTGGTTGCACTGCGCGCCCGGCTGGATCGGCTCCTCGAGCCCGACGAGGACAGCGTGCGCTTTTACCCCCTCTGCGCGGCCTGCCTGGCCCGGGTATCTACAGTGGGCTCGGAAAAGCCGGCCGAGGAGCGGAGCTATCTGCTGTAGCAGCGCCGTCGCGGCCGCCCTGGCGCGCTCTGGCATGTATCTTGCTGCCTCAGGGTTTCGGTTCCTGTACTATTTCTTGAGGAGGGTGCGTTGAGACCGTTGCGTGTCGGAGTGTGGTTGACTGCTCTGGGTGCGCTGTTGGTGGGCGCGGCGACAGCTCTGGCCTATGCGACAGGGCAGGCGGAGGCGGGGCAGCAGGCCTTCAATGCCGTTTGCTCCGGCTGCCACGGCGCCACTCTGCAGGGAGGGGTGGGGCCGGCGCTGGTGGGGCCCGGCTTCCAGGCGACCTGGCGCAATGCGCTGGCCCTGTGGAACTTTGTGGCGCAGAATATGCCGCTCAACAATCCGGGGTCGCTGGCTCGGGAGCAGTACTGGGATATTGTCGCCTTCCTGCTCCGGCGCAATGGTGTGGAGCCTGACGAGCGGCCGCTGGATGAGGCGACGGCGGAGGAGGTGCGGCTGGGCCGGCCGGTGGCGTAGCAGCGGCCCCTGAAGAGCAGTACCCTGCACATAGCACTTGGGCGCCGGCACCCTCCCGCAGGTTCCAAGACCTATTCGATGGGCGGCAGCGCGGCCTCCGAGGCGGGCCCGCCGCCGTTGCCGCCTCCTGGAACCTGCCGGGGGGGCGGTTGCGCAACGGCTGTCAGATAGGGCGATCTGAGAGGCAGAGGGCCGCGGAAGGGGCGAAACCGTTCCCTCTGCGGCCCTCTGCCCCTCCGCGTCCCCCAAGCCCCGCTACCTGAAGGGCAATGCCCGGGGCCGGGGCTTGTCCGGCGCCGCATCAGGGGTCGGTTGCCGGCGGCGTCTCTGTGCAGGCGGTGGCGGTCTTTTGCATCTCGGCCCCTCCTGCGCCTGGGGTTTCACCCGGGGTCATGGTGGTATCCGCATCGCCGGGCATGGTTGTCGGCGTTGTTTCGACTTCCGGCGTTTCCTCAGCGCCGGCCATGGGCGTGGGGCTCACCACCACCTGCGGCACCTGCTCTGTAGGCACGGGCGATTCCAGTATGGGCGCGGGCGTGCCGGTGGCCGGCACCGCGCAGCCCACGGTGGCCAACAAGAGCGCCATGCCGGCGCCAAGCAGAACCAATCTCCTGCTCATCTTCTCCTCCTGTCAGTGCTCGATCGTGGCGATCGGAGACCATGGAGTAACAGCAACCTCTGTGCCTTGACTTCACGTCCGCCGGGGTTTGCGGATTGCGCCTTGGTGCGCTTTGGGGCGAACGTGGGGGATGGGTGGCCCTTGCCGGCCTGCGCCGATTGGTCCATTGACGCGCCCTGGGCTTTCGTGATAGGATAGGGGTGGCGGAGGTGCGGCGCCCTGGGCTGCCGTGGGGGCGCCATTCTGGGGCTGGGCCATGACGGGGTTGGAAGGCTGGGCTGGGCGCCATTGGGCGCCCGCCCCCCTTCCACGTCTACGGCGGCCGGATTCAGCGGCCGGCCGCTTGCGGGTCGTGGCCCAGGTAATCCGCCTCCCACACGGGGTCGGTAAGCTCGGCCAGCTCGTGCCCGAATTGCTCCAGCCCGGCGTGATAGTCGGGGTCGAGGAGCGCCGCGCGCGCGTTATCGTCGGTTGGGTCGGGCTCGTGTTCCATGAGTATCTTTTGGAACTCGGCATGGTGGTCGCGGATGGGGCAGGGGCGGAGCAGGTTGCCGTTCGGGTGCGGCTGGGGCGCGCCCAGGCCGGGGTTGTAGCGATCCTGCCACTGGCGGATGGCGGTGAAGAAGGGCTCGGCCCAGACGTCGTTTAGCGTCTTGCCCTGCCGGAAGATGTCGTGGATGTTGACCGGCGCATAGGGCACGAACACGCAGGGGCTGACGGCCCCGTTCCAGTCGATGTACAGGTAGCCGCCGCGCCCGCCCGCCGAGATGCAGCCGTCGCTCAGGATGCCGCTGTTCCAAAAGTCGGCCAGGAAGTAGTGCTTGGTGCCGACGACCTCCCACATGCGCCGCATCATCTGCAGCCGTTGCTCGGGTGTGGGCATCAGCTCCAGGGTGATGGCACGGCCGATGGGCATATAGTGGAACAGCCAGCCGTACATGGCCCCCATGCGCTCAAAGTAGAAATCGAGCACCTCGTCGGAGAGCAATTCGTCAGCGTTGTGGCGCGTAGCCGTCATCGAGATGCCAAAGGGCACGCGCGCCCGGCGCAGCCGGCCCATGGCGGCGACAATGCTCTCGAACACGCCCTCGCCCCGCCGGCTGTCGGTCGATTCTTGCAAGCCCTCGATAGAGATGGCCGGCGTGAGGTTCCCCAATTCGCCGAGGCGGGCGGCCACCGCGTCGTCGATGAGCGTGCCGTTGGTGAACATCAGGAAGAAGCAATCGCGGTGCTCCTCGGCGAGTTCCAACACGCCCTTGCCCTGGTCTTTGTAGACCAGCGGCTCCCCGCCGCTGAGCACAAAGAAACGTGTGCCCCAGAGCCGGTGGGCTTCCCAGACGATGCGATTGAACGTCTCCCAGGGCAGCTTTTCCTTGGCCGGCCCCGAGTCGGCGTAGCAGCCGATGCAGCGCAGATTGCAGGCTTTGCCGGGGCTGATGGTCAGCAAAGAGGGGGGGATGGTGTTGAACCGCTGCTCAAAGTCCTGCCTGTATTCGGCGTCGGCCTGGGGCAAGAGGATCGTGTGGGCGATAATGTTCAGCGCGCCGCGCAGGGTGGTTCTCCCCACCAGCCCGCGCTCCATGGCCCGGTCCATAGTGTGCAGAATGGCCAGGGCCATATCCAGCCGGTGCCGGACCATCGCCTTGGGGCCGGAGGTTTCGGCCATCTGGCGCGTATAGCCGGCGCGGAGCCGGCGGTCGTAGGCGCCGATGATCGTGCGGCGCAGGGGGCTGATGCGCCCCACCGTGCGCGCGCCCAGGTCCAGGCCGTTCACCAGCGTGTCGACCGCCCATTGCACCGCACCTTTCGGCTCGGTCTCCCGGGGTTGAGACGATCGGGGGCTTGTTGGGTTTCCGTCGCTAGCATGCGGAGGAGTCTGCCGATTCACCTTGCTTCTCCCTTTGTCCGGCGACGAGACTGCAGTGTGCACCGGACCGTTGCTGGTTGTGGGCCGGGGTAGGGTACCGGTCCACGTCAGCTTCTAGCAACTGGCGGGCCAGGAGTGAGCGGCAAGTTTAAGGTTCCACCCCCTTGACGGATTAGAACATTTGTGCTATTCTGGTACTGCCCCTCTACCCCTCAATCGCCGGGGCGGCCGCTGCTGCGAGTCCCCAGGCTCGCGGCGCCGGCTGCCCCGGTCCTCACCGCGCGGTTTGGCTGTGGATATTTGCGCCCTTTCGACGTCTATTGTAAGGCGTTCTCTGGCCGGTTCAGGTCTATTGTTGTGCTATCTCTTCCCTCCCATGATGTGGCCGCCCCTGTCGCCTGAGGAGGCCGATATGCGTACCCTGACCCCAACCCTGGCCGCCGCGCAGGTGCGCCCCGGCGGTGTGGCCTCGCTCCTGGCGCGTATTGAGGATCGCGAGCTGCGCTGGGTGGCACTGCTGGATACGGATTCCAGCACACACCCCAGCAACGCCTGCACGGCCGCTGGGGCCATTGTGCGCGGGCGCATAGGCGCCGGCGGGGCGCTGGCGGTGCAGCGCATCACGGCGCCGGATGAGCCCACCCAGTGGCAGTGTTGGAGCGCGCTGGGCCAGGTGGCCGCTGCCGGCTCGGACCTGGCTCTCTCTGCCCTGGCCGGGGACCCGAGCCGCGTGCGCCTGTTTTATACGCGTACTTCCGGCGGCGCGTATGCGCTGGCCTGCCTGCAGAGCGCCGACGGTGGGCGGACCTGGTCGGCACCGGCGGATGTTGTGCCGGATCTGCCAGCGGTGGCCGGCCTGGCCGCGGCCAATGGGCAGTTGCTCTATCACGACCCCAGCGACGGCTACCTCCGGCTGGTTGTGCGCCAGGGGTGGGATGGGGGCGACTGGACGGCCTACCCCTGGGCCGCCGGTGGCGCGCTGGCGGCTCGCCGGGGCCTTGCGGCCTGCTGGGTGGGCGGCGTCTACTATGTGGCCAGTTGCGATGAAGAGGGGCCGGGCCTGTGCCGTCTGCGTACCGGCACGTGTGCGCCGGAGGGTGCCGGTTGGTCCGATCCGGTCGCCGTCATCCCGCCTGGGATGCCCGCCGGCAGCCTGGCGCCGCGCTTCCCCAGCCTCATCTACGCCGATGGCCTCTGGCACCTGGCCTATCTGGAGACCCTGGCCGGCGCTCTGCTTGAGGAAAAGCCCATCGTCCTACACTCGGGAGACTGGGACCACTGGTCGTTCGGCTGCTGGGTGCCGCTGCAGGGCTTTGGCCCGCTGCAGCGCGCCGCCTTGCTGGGCTATGGCGGGGCGTATTACCTGGCCATGGAGGATGCTGTCTTCCGGGCCGTTCCCTACAGTGCGGGCGATGCCGGCCGCAACTTGGCCACGAGCGAGCTGTTGAGCTATAGCGTGGAGGAGGGGGCCTGGTATGGCCGGGCGCGGGTCACGCTGCACAGCCCCGGCGGGCGCTATGCCCCAGGGGGCGCGACGGCGACAGCCATTCGGCCCCTGGCCAGGCTGGTGCTGGAGCGCGGTTACCGGACGGCGGCGGGGGAGGAACGGGTGGCGCGAACGCCGTACTATATTATGGGCGCGGGGGTGCGGTGTGGCGGGGGGCCGGTGCAGGTGCTCCTGGATTGCGAGGACGGCTGGGGGCTGTTGCGCCGCTGGCGGCCGGATGCGCTCTACGTGTGGGAGGGCAAAACGCTGGCCTGGCTCGTCGCCGAGGTCGTCTGCCGGGCGAGCGGGCTGGCCTGCCGCTTTGACGGCGCCGGCGCCTGGAGCACGGTCCTGGCGTCGTTCGCCATCGCCCCTGGGGATTGGAGCGACATGGCGCAGGGCCGCCCCCGGGAGGCCCTGCACACGACCGGTCTGGGCGCGGTACGCACCCTGCTGGCCAAAGCCGCCGGCCGGGCGCGCTGGGAGGCGGATGGGGCGCTGTATTGCTTTGTCCCCTCGCTGCAGGCCTATACCGGCCCGCACATCGTCGGCGCCGCGGGGGAGATCCTGGATGCGTACTATGGGCAGGGGCTTGTCGAGCCTACCGAGGCGCGCGTCTTTGGCGACGGTGTGGCCGGCAGCGCCGCTGCGCAGGACCCGGCCCGCACGTCGCGGCGCTACCTGGCCACCTATGCCGACCCGCACCTGACCGGGGCTATGCCCTGCGCCCTCCGTGCGGCCGGCCTGGTCTACGACGGGCGGGCCCGTGGCCTGGCCGGCTGGGTGGAGGTGCCCTGCCGCCTGGACCTGGACCTGTACGACCAGTTGGCCGTTGAGGAGGCGCCGGCGCCTGGGCTGGCTGGGGAGCTGCTGCGCGCAGTGGGCATTGTGGAGCGCTACGACCGCAGCAGCGGCGCCTTTACGACGCGCATCGCCTACGAGCGGGCGTAAGCGGGGGAACCCGGTGCATTTGGAGCACGCCCTTTCGTGCTCCAAACGTTCTCAGTCTCCTTCGATTCCGATCCGGCCCAGTTCCTGCTCGACGATGGGGAAGGAAAACCCTCCGGTCGGTCCACAGTGCGCGAGGATCGCGTTCTATGAACGGGGTTGCTTGTGCGCCAGTTCGCGCGGGGTGAGCACGGATACGTCGAGCCGGTCGCGGACGGAGAGCAGGTGGGCGTCGTTGGTGATGAGGGTGGCATCGGCGGCGGCGGCGAGGGCGGCGAATTTGCGGTCGTCGGGGTCGCGGACGAGTTCGAACTGCTCGGGGTGGGTTTCGGCGGTGAATTCGTTTTCGTCGGCAAAGGCGGCGTCCACATCGATGCCGGCCAGCGGCGGGATGCGGCCGAGGATGCGAGCCGTCTCGCGCCGCGTGGCCTGGTTCCACACGATGCGCCATTGCCCTGCGTCGGCTTCGACGAGGATGCGCGCGGAGCGGCTGCAGGGGTTGAATCCGGCGGCCACAAAGATGTTTGTATCGAGCACCAGGCGTGGCGCTCTATTCCCACCCCGAGGCATACCGGCACCTCCTTCTTGCGCGGTCGGACCCCCTGCAGGTCTTGGGCTGCAGCTACGGCGGGCCTGCCGGAATCTGCGGGAGGCTGTCACTCGGGACTGTAGCGCAACTTGGGCGAAAGGGCAAGCGCAAGAGCGGCCGGTACATGGATGGCACGCCGTTTGCTGGCCAAATCGGGGCGGCCTGTGCGGTGGGTAGCCACTGATTCTGCAGGCCTGCAGAGTCTACGCAGGCCATACCCGGGCCAACATTTGAGAGGAGAGCTGCTATGCAGAAGAAGGTGCGCGTTGCCGTCAACGGCTATGGCGTCATCGGCAAGCGGGTTGCCGATGCCGTAGCGCGTCAGGACGACATGGAGCTGGTCGGCGTTTCGGACGTCGTCGTCGATTACCGCATCCGCGTGGCGGTGGAGCGGGGCTATCCCATCTATGCCTCCATGCCGGACAAGATGGCCGACATGAAGAACGCCAACCTGCCCATCGAGGGGACCCTCGAGGACCTGTTGAAAAAGGTGGACGTGGTGGTAGACGCCACGCCCAAAAAGGTCGGGGCCAAGTACAAGGAACTCTACGACAAGGCGGGGGTCAAGGCCATCTGGCAGGGCGGTGAGAAGCACGAGCTTACGGGCCTGTCGTTCTGCGCCCAGGTCAACTATGAGAAGGCCCTGGGGCGCCAGTATGCCCGCGTCGTCTCCTGCAATACGACCGCGCTTTGCCGGGTGATGAACGCCTTCAAGAAGCGGGGCTGGATCAAGCGGGCGCGCGCCGTCCTCATGCGCCGGGGGACGGACCCCTGGGAGAGCCACAAGGACGGGATGATCAACACGGTGATCCCCGAGGTCAAGGTGCCCAGCCACCAGGGGCCCGATGCGCAGACCGTGTTCGACGGCGAGGAGCTGAACATCACCACCCTGGCCGCCGCAGGGCCGTATAACCTGAGCCACATCCACTTTGCGATGATCGAGACCAAACAATCGCTATCGCTGGATGAGGTTCGGCAGGCCCTCTCCGAGGAGCCGCGCATTGCCTTTGTGCGCTCGGCCGATGGGCTGGTGGCGCTGAACTCGGTCATCGAGCTGATGCGCGACCTGGAGCGCCCACGCCACGACATGTGGGAGGTGGCCGTCTGGGAGGACTCGCTGGCTTCCGACGGCACGGACGTGTATGTGACCTTCCAGGTGAACAACGAATCCATCGCCATCCCCGAGAATATTGACTGCATCCGCGCCCTGACCGAGATCGAGCGCGACCCGACAAAGTCGATCAGCAAGACCAACGCCAGCCTCGGCGTCACCAAGTACTTCCTGCCCAAGACGGTCCAGGTGCCGGAGATGGGCTCTTTGCCCGAGAACCTGCGCCGGATCGAAGAGGAGTACGCTGCCGAGGGTTTTAAGGGATCCGAGGAGCCGGTGCCCGAGATGGCCGGGGGCGAACGCTACAGCATTCCGGGCAGCAGGAGCTAGCAACTCTGCCGGCTCCCCGGTCAGCGACCGGAGAAGCACGACACGGCGAGGTGAACGCCCACCGTGTCGTGCTTTTTTGCGGCCAGAACTAGGGGAGGGCGTATGCCACCTCCGGCAGTTCTGTGACATCCCCACAGCGCAGAGTTTACTTGCTCTCGCAAGCGCGCTATACTTTGGGCGCCCAGCCAAATCTGTTAACGCGATGGGCGTGGCCGGTAGAGACAGCGGATTGATGTGAAAGGCAAAGCAGCGATGACAGACCTTGAGGACCGCTATCGAGCAATGAGGTATGAGTGCCCGGAGCATATCCCCGTGGGGATGAGCATCCTGCCTGCGGCGTGGATCAGGCACCGCGAGGCGCTGAGCGAGATTGTCTCCCGCCATCCCCTGCTTTTTGGCCATCAGCGGGAGTGGGAGCGGGATTACGACGCCGTAACCGGGACCTATGTGCAGGGCACGCACGTGGATGCCTGGGGTTGCGTGTGGAGCAACATCCGCCACGGCATGGAGGCCATCGTCACCGGGCACCCCGTGCCGACCCGCGAGGCGGTGCACCGGCTGCAGCCGCCGGTCCGGGACGACGGCTTTCCGCACGGCTTTATGTTCCTGCGGCTGACGGACCTGCGGGGCTATGAGGAGGCCATGCTGGATTTTGCCGAGGAGCCGCCCGAGCTGCAGAGGCTGATCGATATCGTGTTGCAGCACAACCTGCGCCAGGCCCGGCTGCGGCTGGAGTCCCTCAAAGAGCCGGGGCAGATCGTCCACTTTGGTGACGACCTGGGGACTCAGCATGGGCTGCCGATCAGCCCGCGCAAGTGGCGCCGGTATCTCAAGCCCTGCTACGCCCAGATCTATCGGGTCTTTCGCGAGGCGGGGCACTATGTCTACATGCACACGGATGGGAACATCCTGGAGATCATCCCCGACCTGGTGGAGTGTGGGGTGAATGTGATCAACCCGCAGGTGGGGGCCAACGGGCTGGAGAACCTGGCGCGGGTGTGCAAGGGGAAGGTCTGTGTGGACCTGGACCTGGACCGCCAGCGCTTCCCGTTCTTCACGCCGGGGGAGATTGACGCGCACGTGCGCGAGGTGGTGGAGGTGTTGGGCTCGCCGGAGGGCGGCCTGTGGGTGCATGCGGAGATTGGCGTGGATGTGCCGCTGGAGAATGTGGAGGCCATCTGCACGGCGCTGGAAAAGTACCGCTCGTACTATACCGCCTGACCGGCTGCGCTGGACCCAGGAGCAAAAATCATGAACTCGCGGGAACGCGTACACGCCGCACTGCGCCGCCGGCCTGTGGATCGCGTGCCGGTCTTTATGTGGTTCCATCCGGATACCTCGCGACGGCTTGCCCGCCTGCTGGAAATCCCGGTGGCGTATGTCGCAGAGGCGATGGGGAACGACATCCGGCAGGCCTGGGTGAACAACAACTATGCCATGGAAG
>DAOUGZ010000055.1:0-16164 GCA_034428955.1 Anaerolineae bacterium
GGACAACCTCAAGGGTCACCATTCGCCGGAACTGGTGCAGTGGCTGTTCCAACACGGCATCGTGCCGTTGTATACGCCGTTGGGCGGTTCCTGGCTCAACATGGCCGAGTCCATCCAACGCATTATCCAGCGCCGGGCGCTCGAAGGCCAGCACCCAGAGACTCCTAGTGAGATCATCGCCTGGTTAGAGGCGACGGTCCGGGGTTGGAACCATGAGCCCGCACCGTTCGTGTGGGGTGGCAAGCGGGCCGCCCGTCGTCAGCGCAGTCGCCAACGCCGGCACGCTCTGGGTGGATCTGGTGCCTACACCCACCGACCCATTCGGCGGCGAAAAGGCACCCTGGAACAATGGCTACAATCAAAACAAGTGACCCACTAGGATAAGGTTGGTGCCCACTGCCCCCGAATTTAGATTGTTTCCATACTGAAGTAGCGAAGGGCTTGCGAATCCCCGGCAGGCGTAGTACCATTAGCCCGTAGTGAGTCAGCATCTCTTGCCCGCTGGTGGCCGCTTATGTAGTACTTGCGCGGTGGCACCCCCCGTCGGTTTCAGCAGGTAGCACTACGACGGACCTGCCTCGGAAGCAGCGATCCCGCCAACGGGTCGCGGAACCTGCGGGAGGATTCAATCCCAAGGCCCTGCCTGCGGCCGCGCTCACAGGAGGAGGTAAGCCGTGACCCTGGGTTACTTTACCTTTGTCTTGCACTCGCATCTCCCATATGTGCGGCTGGCCGGGCGCTGGCCCCATGGCGAGGAGATGGTCCACCAGGCTATCGCCGAGACGTATATCCCCCTGTTGAATGCCCTCTATGACCTCAAGAAGGACGGCTACACGCCACGCCTGACGATCGGCCTGACGCCCATCCTGCTGGAGCAACTTGCCGACGACGACGTGCGCAATCACTTTGATATGTACCTTGAGGAGCGCCTGACGCTGGTGGAGGAGGATGTCGCCAGCTATGAAGCGGAGAAGGACAGCCACCTCACCTACCTGGCCCGCTACTATCGGGACTGGTATTCCCTCATCCGCGACTCTTTTCGCGAACGCTACCAGCGTGACCTGGTGGGCGCCTTCCGTCGCCTGCAGCAGGAGGGCAACCTGGAGATTATCACCAGCGCGGCTACCCACAGCTATCTGCCGCTGATGTCGCGGGATTCTTCGGTCTATGGCCAGTTGCAGGTGGGCGTGAGCTCCTATTGGGACCGCTTTGCCACCGCCCCGCGCGGTATCTGGCTGCCCGAGGCGGGCTATCGGCCGCCCTTTATGGAGGGTGAGCGCTATCGCCCGGGCACCGAAGAGTTTCTGGCCGAACTCAACTTGCAGTACTTTTTCACCGATACTCACGCCATCCACGGTGGGCGCCTGATGGGCAAGGTGGCTGGCGATGTGGCCGGGCCCTACGGAGGGCTGCCCAAACGCGAGCTGGTGATGGCCCCCGACGAGCGGCCCCAGGCGGCAGAGCGCTCAACCATGCGCCCCTATTACGTGCGCGCGGCCAATGTCGCCGTTTTCGGGCGCAACGAGCGCACCGGCCTGCAGGTCTGGTCGGCCAGCCAGGGGTATCCGGGCGATTTTGTCTACCGCGAGTTCCACCGCAAGGACGCCTCCTCGGGCATGCAGTACTGGCGCATTACCAGCAATACCGCCGGCCTGAGCGAGAAGGCGTACTATGACCCGTACCCGGCCTTTCAAAAGGTCAAGGACCATGCCGCCCATTTCGTGCATCTCATCCGCGAAGAGCTGACCACCTATGCCGCGAGCAGCGACATCCCAGGGATCGTCGTCGCGGCCTATGATACCGAACTCTTTGGCCATTGGTGGTTCGAGGGGGTGGCCTGGCTGCAGGAGGTGATGCGCCTGCTGGACAAGAGCGAGGAAATCCGCCTGACCACGGCCGGCCGCTATCTGGCCGAGTACCCGCCCACGGAGGTCATCGACCTGCCGGAGAGTTCCTGGGGTGAAGGGGGCGGCCACTGGACCTGGCTCAACCCGGAGACGGAGTGGATGTGGCCGCTGATCCACAACGCCGAGCGGCGCATGGAACTCTTGGCGGCCCGCTATCCCCTGGCCGAGGGCGACATGGCCCGCGTTCTAGCACAGGCGGCGCGCGAGTTGGTCCTGTTAGAGGCCAGCGACTGGTCCTTCCTGGTCAGCACCGGCCAGGCCAAGGAGTACGCTATCGGCCGCTTCCAGCAGCACCTGGCGCGTTTCAACGTGCTCGCCGGGATGGCTGAAGGTGGGGGCGAGTTGAGCCCGAGCGATAGCGAATTCCTCGCCTCGGCCGAGGAGGCGGATAACCCCTTCCCCAAGATCGACTATCACGCCTTCCGCGAGCGCCGCTATGCGCTGACGGGGGAGAATGTGGTGCTTGAGCAGATGGAATAGAGCGAGGCACCTCCCAAAGCCTCCAAGGCTTGGGAGGTGCCTCGCCGGTCTCTCAAGGCCCGGCCTACCAGCGCAGGAGGTAGGTGACGGCTTTCTTGGGTCCCGCTTGCACGGGGAGGGCGCCGTCGGCGTCCAGGGCCACGGGCTTGCCGGGCTCCTCGTTCAGGCTCGCCAGGCGGCAGTCTTTTGGCGCCTGCGCAAAGCGCACCAGGCCCTCGAGCGGCTCCGGTGAGGGGTTGTACAGGCGCAGGACATAGGCGCCCTCCTCATCCTCAGCCGCCTTGAACGCGCTGAGTTGCAGGCCCTCCGGCTCTATGCTGAGGAACCCCGCCTGGCGCGGCGCTGGGCCTGCCTTGGCCGGCCGCGTGAGCGCCCGGAAGCCGGCGCGATAGGCCGCGGCCTGCTGGCAGAGGCGCCCCTCCCAGCCATCCTCCGCCTGGTAGGGGGCGATGGACAGCTCGAACTCGTGCATGCCCAACATCTGCCCGCCCTCTTCACCCTGGCGCATGATCGTCTTGGCAAAGCCGCGCAGCAGGCTCAGGGCGATGGTTCGTGAGGGGTCGGGGCGGACGTTGACGGCCGGCAGGCCCTTGCTGAGAATGCAGAGGCCGGCCTCAGCGTCGTGCACGGCCACCAACGACTGCTGCGGCACCATTTCGTCGGTGTTCTCGTTCCAATCGCTGGTGTCCGGCCGGTGTACCGGGCGCTGCAGCAGGTCAAAGGCCTGGTCGGTGTAGAAATGGTCCGCAGAGCGGCCGCTGGGGAAGAGGGCGCGCAAGGCATGGTCTCGCGCCGTGTTCTCCACCCGCACCCGGCAGCGCACCTCGCGCGCATCGTAGGGAAAGTCGAGCCAGGCGGTGATGGGCAGCTCGACCTCGGCCTCGCTGCGTGCGTACTCATCCGGTGTGGCCGAGGCGGGCACGCGCAGCCGCCAGTCTATGCGCAGGCGGGTAAAGAGCGGCCCCTCATACTCGGCCGAGACGGTAGCCGCCGCGGCGCTGCTGGTGACGCGCCGGTCGTGGATAGGCGAGTAGTGGCTCCAGCCGTCGCCGACGTCGCCCACATCCTCCCAGGTCAGCAGACCGCGGTACTCGACACCCGCTTCCCTGTCCAGCAGGTCAAGCGAGCCGTTCGGGTTGACGCTCAGGCGCAGGTAGCGCCCCTCCCAGACGCCCGGTCCGGCGCTCATGCTGCCCAGCGCGCGCCGTGGCTCGTCGCGCCGCTCGTAGGTGTACGAGGCATAGCCGCAGGCCGGCACCGTCACGTGCATGGCCACGCGGAAGCGGTCGGCGTTGTAGCCGATGGGCACGCCGCGCCGCGGGCGCGTCCAGCGCGGTTCCTGCAGGCTGATCTCGCAGAGCTGGGTAGGCACCGGCCGCCCGTCGGCGTCATAGACGTAGATGAAGAAGCGGTTGGGGTCCGCGAGGGCGCGATGGGGTGCGGTCCCCTGGGCCGGCAGTTCCAGGTCCACCAGCACCGTCCCCTCGAGGGGCAGCGGGCTGGGGTTGAAGAGGACGAGCAACTGCTCGCCGGGGGTGCCCTCGGCCACGCCGATGCCGGCCGTTAGCGCCTGTACCGCCTCGCCGGCCATCTCATCGGCGATGAGGTAGGCCTGGTCAAAGCGGTAGAGCATGTCCTTGTGGACCTGGTCGATGGAGCAGCCGCAGATCGAATCGTGGGCGTGATTCTGCAGCAGGTTCCGCCAGGCCTCGCGCATAAAGCCGCGCGGGTACGGCTGCCCGGCAAAGGCCGCGGCCAGGCTGGCTGTGGGCTCGGCCCAGCGTTCCAGCAGCGCCTGGCAGGCGGCATTGCGCTGCTTGAGGTAGATGCGCGACGAGAGCACGCCGTTCAGTACCCAGTTGCCGGCGGCAATCTTGGAGGGCTCGCGCAGCTCGCCGTGGAGCATACGTGGCTTGCGCACCACCTGGCGCAGTCGCTGCAGGTACTCTTCCAGGCTGGAATGGACGAACCGGACACCTGGGAAGCGCTCGTTGAAAAGCGCCCGCCAGCGCGTGAGGCGCGCATCGGGCTCGACGTGGTCGCAGCCGTCCATAGCCAGAACGACCGGCACCGTGGCCCGCTCCTCCTTGTACTCCAGGTAGCGGCATACGGCGTCGACCAGGGCCTCGGGGTCCGCCGGCTCGGCCAGGTGGGGGTTGCGCACCACGGCAAACCAGTCGCTGTAGCCCCAGTGGTCGCTGAAGCGGCTGACCAGGACATGGCTGCCGTCGGCGCCCTCCCAGGCCAGCTCGCTGGGGTAGCCGTCGCCGTGCAGGCCACGCCAGAGGAGGGCGTTGTCGATGCCAAAGCCGGTGAGTATCTGCGGCAACTGGGAGATGTGGCCGAAAATGTCCGGCACATAGCCGACCTTGGGCACGGCGTGGCCGTAGGAGGCGGCGATGCGGTGGCCCAAGAGCAGGTTGCGAACGAGCGCCTCGCCGCTGACGAGGGCCTCGTCGGGCTGCACGTACCAGGGGCCGACGCCGATGCGGCCGGCGGCGATGAGTGCGCGCAGGCGCCCCTCATTCTCGGGGCGAATCTGCATATAGTCCTCCAGGACTACCGTCTGGCCGTCGAGCCAGAAATAGCGATAGTCCGGGTCCGCCTCCAGGATGTCCAGGGCATCATCGATCGTGCCGACCAGGCGGCGCCGGAAGCCCTGGAACGGCTGATACCACTCACGGTCCCAGTGGGCGTGGGGAACGACATGGACCTCGGTCACTTGGCTGGGCATAGGAAGCTCCTTCGCGTTACATAACCACCGATCCACAGCGACGGGTACAGTTACCAGTATAGGTCATGGCTGCAGGGCGTCAAAGTCGCCTTCGAGATGGGCAAATCGCTCCAGGATCTCTTCCGGCGAGGCGGTGCCGGTCGTGCCGATTTTGCGGATGGTCACCGCTGCGGCCAGGTTGCCGACCAGGGCGGCCTCCTCGTTCCCGGCGCCGGCGGCCAGGGCCAGGGTGATGCCGGCCAGGGCGCTGTCGCCTGCGCCGACGGGGTCGACGGGCCCCTCCGTGCGCACCGTGGGCACGGCCACCGCGCCCTCACCGTCGCAGACGATCATCCCCTGCGGCCCCAGGGTCACAAAGGCCGGCCGGCTGTTCTGCCGCACGAACTCGCCCAGCGCCCGCCTCACCGCCGCTGGGCTCTCCTCGCCCTCGGCCAGGCCGAACGCCCGGCGCACCTCGCTCAGGTTCGATTTGATGGTCACGTTCCAGTACAATTCGATGCGCGTGCGCGAGTCGGCGGTAAAGACCTTGTTGGGGTAGGCGCTACCCAGTTCGCCCACCGCTTGGCGCACCCGGTCGGTTATGGCGCCGCAATTGTGCTCTTGCACGTATTCGGAGACGATCACCGCATCCACCTGCGGCGTCGCCCGGCGCAGGCGGGCGATGAGCGCCTCCTCCACATCCCCGGGCAGGGGGGCGCGGTTCTTGATGTCCAGCCGCTGTAGCTCGTGGACCCGGCCGTCCGGCTCGTGCATCATGGGCTTGGTGTAGGTAGGGGTCAGGAGGTCCGGCCGCACGAGTAGAAGCGACAGGTCGGCCCCAATCGCCTCCAGGCAACGCCGCAGCTCATAGCCCTCGCCGGTGTCGCCGGTGATGCCCAGGCAGAGCACCTGCGCCCCCAGCGCGCGCAGGTTGCTCACCACCGTCCCGGCTGCGCCGGGGCTGGGGCGCACCGCCGTCACCTGATAGGCCTCCAGGCCCGTCTCCAGCGATGTCTCGCTCAGCTTGCGCTCGATCTCCAGGTACTTGTCCAGAAAAAAGTCACCCAGCACCAGCACCCGTAGCCCTGGGAACCCCTCCAGAATCGCACGCAACCTGCCTTCGTTCACGATTAGTCACCTCTGCTTTGAAAATACCGACTGCATCGTCACATGGGAATACGGTGAACCACAAAGAGCAAAGGGCACAAAGAGTTCAGAGAGTTTTCTTCAAGCTTTTCCTTTGTGATGTCTTTGTGGCCTTTGTGGTTCAAGGTTTTCCATCCCAGCTCTGCAGGAGACGCCACAATGCAGGAATCGTGGCGCGGTGGTCGCCGCGGAAGTAATAGCTCTCGCCGCCGTCGGCGACGGTGCGCACCAGGAGCGTCTTGTAGGGGCGAAAATAGTACTCGGGCGTGCCCTTGCGCGCCTCGCGGTGCAGGTCGCCCTCCAGCGGCAGCAGGTCAAACACGGCCGTGGTGAAATGGGCGATCTGCCGCCCCTCCTGATGGGCCACGTTACGGGCCATGGCCAGCGCCTTGAGCAAGACCTCCGGGCCCATCACCGCTGTGCCAAAGTTGAGCACCACGCCGCCCTCCAGGTTGCTGACGGACTGGGCCAACACCAGGAAATCCCGGTACGATGCCTCGCCGAGGGCGACGCCGGCGCAGTTGGGGTGCTCGTGGATGATGTCGTAGCCGATGCCCACGTGCACCGTCGCCGGCACCCGCAGGCGGTAGCAGGCCGCGAGCACGCTCAGGTCGCGGTGCGGAAAGCTGCCCAGCTCGATAGCGCAGCCCACCGCCTCGCCCATGCCCAGGCCCTGCCGGTAGCCGGCTGCGACGGCGTCGTTGATACGCCCCGTCTCCTGCCACAGGCCGAACTGGCCCTCCCGGATGTAGCGCGCCACGCTCTCTGTGGTGGCGCCGATCAGCGCCAGTTCATAGTCGTGGATGGCCCCGGCGCCGTTCAGCGCCAGATGGGTCACCAGCCTGCGCTCCACCAGGTCGATGAGGTGCCGCGCCACCCCCGCGCGGATGACGTGCCCACCCATGAGCAGGATCACCGCCGCGCCACGCTCGCGTGCCGTGCGGATACGCGCAGCCAGCGTGGGCAGGTTCGGGTGGGCAAAAGGCTCTGCCGGGTCAGCGAGCGCCAGCCAGTGCTCCAGAGTCAGATCGTGCTCCCGCTCGGCCAGCGGCCTCAGCCGCAGGCGAGAGCGGTCGAACATCGCATAGGGCATAGTACTGTCTCCATTGAGGGGTGTTGGCGGTTCCTACTGCGTACTGCGTAAGGTTGCTTTGAGCAGCGTCCGTGGCCATGACACAAAGGTTACGCAGTACGTGGTGCATGCGCCTTACGCATCATAAAGGTATCCAACCAGCGCCTCGCACTCGCAAAAGTCCGGCACGATGACGTGCGCGCCGGCCTGTATGAGCCGCGTGCGCTTCCACTCGTCGATGCCCTGGCGCTCGGCCTCGTTGCTGGCCACGCCCACGGCGATGCCGCCGGCCCGGCAGGTGTCCTCGATCTCTACATAGCCGTCGCCAAAGGCTACGAACTCGGGGCCGGAGAGGCCGTTCTCGGCGATGATGCGTTGGATGACCATGCTCTTGCTGAACCGCTTGTAATCATCCAGCGCGCCATAGATGCCGGCAAAGTAGGGCGGCAGGCCCAGCAGCTCGGCCTCGCGCAGCACATATTGCTCGTCGGTGCCGCTGGCCAGGTAGCAGCGCACCCCACGCGCCGAGAGCGCCTCCAGCACAGCCCGGCCGCCGGGAACCATCATCGCCTCAGGCGCGGCGCGGCCCGCCTCCAGGTCGGCAACGCGACTCTCGATGCGCCGCCACAGCCGGTCGTGGTACTGGCGCTTGTACTCCAGCGGCTCGCGGGGCGTGCCGCCGCGCTTCTCCACCTCCTCCGCCAGCGCCATCATCTGATAGATGGTCTGCTTGCCCGTCAGGCGGGTGACGAACTCGGTCACCACGCCGCGGATCGTCTCCTCATCCTCGGCGCCGGGCGTCTCCAGCAGGGTCTCTACCATCATCGGGATCATCACGCCCTGCCATCCCTCGCGGATGAGGGAGAGGGTGCCGTCAAAGTCAAAGAGGGCGTGCCGGATGCGTCCCCGGATGATCTCCGGGCGAACCACTTCGATATGCGTACCAGGTAGTAGATGAGCCACAGTATCTCCAGAAACCATAGTCACACTCATAGGAAATCGCGGGAAGCTGAGGGAACCGAGGAAAAGTTCTCTGGTTCCTTGGTTCGCTCAGTTCTTGTGAGCTAACCCCATATCGGTCCTATCTCCCACGCGTGCAGCGCGCGCACGCCGACCTCGCCGCCGCACGCCAAGAGTTTGACGCCCAGGCTGTCCGGCCGGGTGGGGTAGATGCGCGCTGTGAGGCAGGCGCGCCCGTTGGCATAGACTTCGACGAGCGAGCGGTCGATAAAGATACGCAAGCACAGAGGCTCGCCGGGCGCGAGCGCCAGCGGGCCGCTGGCCGGGTCGCGGTGCGTTGCCGGGTCCAGGCTGGCGCGGGTGCGATCCAGCACCAGGCTGGACGATGCCCGGTCGTAGTAGATGAGGGTCTCCTCCTCGCCGCCCGGCGAGCAGCGCAGGCCTAGGCCGACCTGCGCCGCCTCCCCCACCTCCAACTCGGCCAGGATTTCCAGACAATCACCGGAGCAACACGAAGGGCTAAAGCCCTCACTACATGGACGCTCCCCCCTTGTAGTGGCGGCTTCAGCCGCTCCCCCTGGCACCGGCGAGCAACACGAAGGGCTCAGGCCCTTACTGCATGAGGGTTCGGCTCTCCTCAGCGCCTCTACCTCCGGCACAGGCTCGACCCCCAGCGTGCCGTCCGGGCGCAGGGTGAGCAACCGCGGCAGGGCCATCACCCCGGCCCAGCCTGCCGCCTCCTGCGCCTCTGCCGAGCGTCCCTCCTTCGACCAGCCCCAGAGGATGCGCCGCCCACGTTCGTCGATCTGGACGATCGGCGCATAGTACTCGGCGCCATAGTCCAGCCGCGCCAGCGACTCTGGCGTGAAGCGGTGCTCCTTGTAGCGGCCTACCCAGTATACTACATAGCCCGGCCGGCCCTCGACCATGGCCGAGAGGATGAGCACGTGCCGGTCGCCGAGGGGGAAGAACTGGGGGCACTCCCACATATAGCCGGTGGGGAGGGGCTCCACCTCGGCGGCGCTGCGCGCGTAGAGCGGGTGCAGGTAGCGCCAATGCACGAGGTCCTCAGAGCGATAGAGCAGCACGGCGCCGCCCTCAGGGGTGCCGGTGCCGATGGCCTGATACCAGGTATCATCCTCCCGCCACACGCAGGGGTCGCGAAAGCCCACCAGGTCCATCCCCGGCGGCGGCGCGGTCACCACGCCGGCGGGGTGCTTTTGCCAGGTGAGCAGGCCGTCGGCGCTGGTGGCCAGGCAGGTGCGCTGCACGGCAAATCCCCGGCCCGAGACGCCGGTGTAGACGAGCGTGGGCACACCCTCATTGTCGACCGCGCAGCCGGACCAGCACCCGCCCTCGTCGGGCCAGCCCTCGCTCGGGGCCAGGGCAATGGGCAGATCCTCCCAGTGCAGCAGGTCGTCGCTCGCGGCGTGGCCCCAGTGGATATGGCCCCAGTGGGGGGCGAGGGGGTTATGCTGGTAGAAGAGGTGATAGCGCCCCTGCCACTGGATGGGGCCGTTCGGATCGTTCATCCAGTTGGCAGGCGGCAAAAAGTGATAGCGCGGCCGCTGCGGGTCTCCCGCCAACGCCGCCCGCTGTTCACTTGCCGTGCGCGTTTGCCCAGCCATGGCTTCCTCCTTGCCCAGTCACTACCAGTAGGCCACAACCGGCGGCTGGGGCGGCTCTGCGGCGCCCACGGCGTAGAGGAGGGCCTCCAGCAGCTCCTGCCGCTGCCGCCGGTAGGTCGGATCGTGGAAGAGGTTTCGCTGCTCGAAAGGGTCCTCCTGCAGGTTATAGAGTTCACCGTCCTGCAGCCGGGGGTAAAGGGAGATGCGCCAATCTTGCCGGTAGAGGGCATAGTGCTGCCAATCCGGCGAGGCCTTGCTCCAACCCGCCGCGAGGGCATAGTCCCGCCGCGGCGCTTCGCCCGGCGCGGGGAGGCGCACGCCCTGTACGCCCGGGGGGATGTCGATCCCACAGGCGGCCAGGAGGGTGGGCATGACGTCTACATTGCTGCAGACGCTATCCACCACGCCGGGTGTGGTCGCCGGGTCGCAGACGATCAGCGGCGTGTGCAAGAGCGAGCGGCAGGGCATCTGCCCCTTGTACAGGAAGTGATGGTCCCCCAGGAAATCGCCATGGTCCGAGGTAAAGACCACTACCGTATTCTCGGCCAGGCCCAGCGCCTCCAGTTTGGCCAGCACGCGGCCGACGCAGTCGTCGACCAGCGCGATCATGCCGTAGGTGTGGGCGAGGATGCGCTGGTAGGCGTCGCCGGCCAGATCCGGGAAGTAGCGCGCTCCGCCGTCGCGAGGGAAGGGGGTGGCGGTCATGGCCTCGCGGTAGGGCCGGGGCTTGCGCTCGTTCTCGCCCTCTACCGCGTGCGGCGGCGGGAAGCGCACCCCATCGTAGAGCGAGTGGTAGGGCGCCGGCGGCGTGAAGGGGTGGTGCGGGTCCGGGAAGGAGATGTGCATGTAGAAAGGCGCATCGCCCACCTGGTCCAGGTACTCGATGGCCCGCTCGGCTACCCAAGTGGAGGGATGCGCCTCCAGGGGCAGGTTCGACTTGTAGCAGGCGAACTGGGGGAAGACCGGCCCACCCTGGGCGTGCTCAGGGCCCAACTGTAGGTGGGGGAAGTGGAGGCGGCGCCAGCGGCCATAGGCCCCACCGCAATTCTCGCCGTGCGCCGAGGTCAGCGCCACCGTCTCAAAGCCATAGTAGGGGCCGGTCCAGCCGTCCAGCTCGCCGGCCGCCCAGCGCTGCAGGCTCTCCATAGACGTATCGCCCGGGTGGGGCTCATAGGTCTGCAGGTGCAGCTTGCCGAAGAGGGCGGTGCGGTAGCCGTGGCGGCGAAAGACCTCGGGCATGGTCAGTTCGCTCTCGGGCAAAAAGATGCCGTTGTCGATGAGGCGGTGCGCCTGCGGATAGCGCCCGGTGATAAAGCTGGCCCGGCTGGGCATGCACACGGGGTTGGTGGCATAGTGTTGCCGGTAGAGTACGCCGCGCCGCGCCAGGGTGTCGATATGCGGCGTGCGCGCCAGGGTGTTGCCCATGCAGCCCAGGCTGTCCGCCCGCTGCTGGTCGGTGTAGAACACTATGACGTTCTTCTTCACCACGCTCCCCCCTCCCGCAGATTCCACGTTTCGCCCCTCCAGCCGCCACCTCACATCGCCGGCGGACCTGTCTCCCGCACTCAACCTTCTGATCCTGCGGGAGGGTCCGTCCTCCTACAACTGTACCTTCAGAAACCGCTCAAACTCGCCACCCATGAGCATGCGCACGTCGCGGGCGACCTCTTCCTCTGTCGGATACCACCCCTCGTCGATCAGGTAGCCGTACTTTTCCAACAGCGCCCCAGCGATAACCCGCCGCGAGTGGGTCCACTTGTAGACCAACTGGTCCAGCACGCGCGCGTCCGAGTGCTGCGGCGTAAAGCTCGTCCCCAGCATCTCCAGGCGCTCGCGGGTGATCTCTTCCACGATGGAGGGGTTGTTGTTGAACCACCAGCAGCCAAAGAGGTGCAGGTTCCGGAACTTGCGGGCCAGCACTACGGCCTCGTGGTGGTTCTCCCGCGCCAACACGGTGAGCAGGAATTTGTTCTGCGGGTATTCGCGGCAGAGGTAGCGCACGGCGCTCAGGTCCGCCAGGCCCTCGGCGTCACCGGCGTCGCCCAGCTCGGGCAGGACGCGCTTGCAGACGCCGATCATCATGGCAAAGGGGATGCCCAACTCGCGGCATGCCGGCAGGACGGCGCGGGTGAGGATGCGGCCGGTGAACGAATCCTCGGGCACGGCAAAGGTCGGCGGCAGGGAGACGGCCATATAGGCCGCCTGCATCTTGCGCGCCCAGTCTTTGAGGAAGCGGGCGATCTCGGGAAAAGTCGCCTCTGGGAGGTCGCGGTCTACGGCGTAGCCCAGCGCTTGCAGCCGCGCATAGGTGGCCGTCCAGTCCAGCAGTACGGGGTCGATGCGCAGGGCAGCGCGAAAGCGCCCATCCCGCTTTTTGCCGGCGTTCCAGACCTCCGCCTCGGCGGGGTTGAGGGGGTCGTTGGTCATCACTACCGCCGACACGTTGGCCGCGCGAAAGACCAGGTCGATATGCTCATCCGCGCTCAGGCCGGCAAAGCGCGCCAGCGCCCCGTCGTAATCTCGCGCCTCGGCCACCCCCAAGGCCGGCTTGGCATGGCCAGGCCGGCCTTGGGCAAGGCCCAGCCGGCGCAGGGCGGTCACCACACCGCGCCCCGCCTCGGAAAGGGGCGAACGCTGCACAAAGAGCTCTTGCCAGATGCGCCGCGCCTGTTCCGCTTTGCCCAGGGCCATGAACGCAGCCGGCGAGAGGTCCCCTAGCACCCGGTTCGTCTCGGCCTGCAGGTAGTGGTAGGTGATCAGTTCCTCCGGCCCACGCAAGAGCAGGGGGCCAAAGGCCGCCTCGTAGAGGTGCGTGTGCAGGTCCAGAACGGGCGTGGACTCAACCTGCTCGCGGACCACCTTTTGCAGTGCGTCGTGGGTACGAATCTCTGTCATTGAAGTTCCTCCTTGGCTCGGCACTCCTCCGCCACCACATCGCCGGCCGCCTGCACCGCGGCGCCGGCCAGGGCCCTGCGGCCTCGATTGTTCACCTTTTCCGCGGCATGCTGCCGCAGGAGCGCGTGCAGGGCATAGCGCCCCGCGCCCTCGCGGCGCAAGAGCGACTTGTCTACCAGCGCCGCCAGGTCCGCCAGCGAGGCGCCGCTGACCTGGGCCGCCGCCTCGCGGGTAAAGCTGGTCGCAAACACAGAGAGCCGCGCCAGCAGGTCGCGCTCGCGCGGGTTGAGCAACTGCCACGACTGCTCAAAGACAGTGCCCAAGCTGCGGTGCCGCTCCGGCACGCCCCGTTCGGAGGAGGCGAGTAGGCCCTGGTCGCCCTCCAGCTCGGCGGCAACCTCAGGGCAGGAGAGCACGCGCACCCAGGGCGCGGCCAGCTCGATGCCCAGCGGCAGCCCCTCCAGCAGCCGGCAGATGCGGCCGATGACCGGCCAGTCCTCCGGCGCCGGCGCGAAATCCGCCCGCACCCGCCGCGCCGCCCGCACAAAGAGTTGCACCGCCGGGAACTCGGCCGGATTGCCGGCCTGCCCGGGCCCGGGGTAGGGTAGGCCGCCGATTTCCAGCGTCCACGCCTGCGGCAGCCGCAGCCGCTCGCGCGAAGTCACCAGCAACTTGACCCGCGGCGCTGCGGGCAACAGTTCGGCCAGCCACTCTGCAACGGCAGGGACCAGGTGCTCGGCGTTATCCAGCACGAGCAGAACGGCGCGGCGGCGCAGGCTGGCCACCAGTTGCCGCTGCATCTCGGCCGGGCTGTCGCTCTGCACCCCCGGCCGAAAATGCTCCGCCACGGCCGCTACCAGCCCTTTCGCCGACGACTGGGCGTCGAGGGGTACATAGGCCACGCCATCCGCAAAAGAATCCGCGCAGGCCCGCGCCGCCCGGATGGCCAGGCGCGTCTTGCCGGCGCCGCCCGGACCCACCAGGGTGAGCAGACGACAGTCCGGCTCGGCGAGAAGGCGGCCCACCTCGGCCAGCTCGGCCTCCCTGCCGACAAAGGGAAGCGAGTCCGTGGGCAGGCCGGGGTCCACGCGGGGAACCGGGCGCCGGGCTTGCCGGGGGCGGCCCACTGCACCTTGACGGATGGCCTCATAGAGCGCCGTCGTCTCTGCCTCGGGCTGCGCGCCCAGCTCGCTCTGTAGGATGGCCACGCAGGCCTCATACTGGCGGATGGCCGCCGCGCGCCGGCCGCTGCCGGCATACAGGCGCATCAGGGCGCGGTGAGGGTCTTCGTCGAGGGGGTCCAGCGCCAGCCGGCGCCGCGCCGTCTCAATCGCCGTGTCGCAATCGCCCTGGTCCCGCTGCTCCTCGGCCAGCGCGGCCAGCACCTGGCCCAGTTGCCGGCGCAGGTCCTCGGCCTGCAACGACTGCCACTCGTCAAAGCCGGGGCTGTCGCGCAGGGAAAAGCCCGCCATAAAGTCGCCACGGTAGAGGTCTGCCGCCTCCTGCAAGAGCCGGAGCCGCCCAGCGGGCTCCGCCGCCTTGGCATCGGCTGCCAGCCCCTGAAAGCGGACGACATCCACCCAGACACCGCCTGTACAGGGCAGGGCCACGGTTCGGCGGTCGATATCGAGGCGGCCCTCACCCAGCGCCCTGCGGAGTTCCCACAGGGTGCGCCGCAGATAGGCATGGGCCACGGCGCCTTCACAGTCGGGCCAGAACAGGGCGGCCAATGTGTCCCGTCCCAGGCGCCCTCCGGTCACCGTCATATAGGCCAAAAGGGCAATGGCCTTGTGCCGCTCCAGGTGGACCGGAGCGCCGCCCAAATCGATCTGGGGGTGGCCGAACAGGCGCACCATGAGGCCAGGCGAGTGCTCCATAGGCGCAAGTATAGCACAAATCCGCTTCCGGCACACTTTCCGCAACGCTTTGTGGGACGTTTGTGCAACGCTCGTATGGTAAGATGATAGCACTTGCGCGGTGGGACTCTCCCACAGGTTTCGACAGACTGCTGCGTAATACGTAGTAGGCCAGCGGGGGGGCGACCACCCATACGAAAAGGAGGAATATCATGCCCAGCTACCCCAGCCGCGCCGTATTGCAGGGTGTGCCCAAGGTCGGCTATCACGTGCACTGCTGCCCCTTCCCGGGCTGCCTCTACGCCTGCCTGGAGTACACCGGCGACCCCTGCTCCTACGATTACCTCATGGGGGTGACGGGGGCGGCCTTCCGTCGCTTCTGGAACCGCGATGACGGCGGCAACGTGGACCTCATGTACCTGGCCCCCGAACCGCACATGCGCGCCTTTCGCGCCCTGGGCTACACCTACCGCACCGTGCCGAAGGAGAAGCAGGCCATGATCGACGCCCTCAAAGAGACGGTCGCCCGTGGCGTGCCGGCCATCGCCTTTGGCATCATCGGCCCGCCTGAGGCCGGCCTTGTGACCGGCTACGACCGGGACGGCCAGACCTTCTACGGCTACAGCTACTTTCAGGATGCTTCCGTGCGGGGCTATTATGAGCTGGAGGGCTGGTTCGAGGCGATCGAACAAGGCTCCCCCTACGGGCTCATCCTGATCGGCGACAAGGTGGCCCGCCCGCCCGAGCGCGAGGTCCTCGTATTGACCCTAGAGTGGGCGCTGGACCTGGCCCAGACCGCTGCGCGCCCCGAGGTGCCGGACCACGGCGCGGGCCTGGCCGCCTACGATGCCTGGGCCGCCGGGCTAGAGGCCGATGCCGACTATCCGCCGGGCGAGGCCGAGGTCCTCAGCACACGCGTCATGGTCCACGGCGACCAGACCATGATGCTCATGGAGCGCGCGCACGCCGCCGCCTATCTGCGGAGCATGGTCGAGGTGGCGCCGGAGGCCGCCGAGTGCCTAAAGGCCGCCGCCGACCTCTACGCCGAAGTGGCCGAGACCCCCGGCATCTGGCTGTGGGGCCACAGCATGGGGGTACAAGTCCAGCAGGCGCTGGCCGACGCCGCTACGCGCCGGGGCATCGCCGCCCAGATCCGCGCCGCGCGGGAGAAGGAAGCCCGCGCCGTGGAACAGGTGGAGAAGGCGCTGAAGGCGATGAAGTAGCCGTATCCTCTCTCCCTCGGGAGGAGGTGGGGGCATAGGCGGTAACTCTAGCAGCATATGGCGAGCTGTCGGCGTAGAAGCCCCCTACTCCGCGCTGTGTCGGACCTGAACCACTCCAGCGCGGGAGAGGGGGAGTTGGCGGAAATGGGTTCGTTCGGCAAAAAGGGCATTGGGTGATCTGTTCGCTTACCTCCCCTTGCGATTGGGTTCGTTCGGCAAAGAGTGCTTTGCCCGGGCCGGCCGAGACCCCTCCCCCTTCCCCCTCCCCCGCGCTGTGTTGGAGC
>DAOUGZ010000056.1:0-20286 GCA_034428955.1 Anaerolineae bacterium
TTGCTGTATCGGGTGGTTGTCATGCACCAGCTCCGGGTGCCACTGATCCGTCTCGCCGCCCAGGAAGCCATAGTAGCGCTCAAAGCCACGCTCCAGCGGCCACTGCCGCCTGGAACTGGCTACGTTGCTCTCCTCGAGTGGGGTCAGGTGCCACTTGCCGAGGGCGTAGGTGTTCCAGCCCCGCTCGATCAGCACCTCCGAGATCATGGCATTCTCGAAAGGGATGCGGCCGTTGGAGCCGGGAAAGCCCGTCGCCACATCGACGACGCCCGCCATGCCGTTGGAGGTAGCGTTACGCCCGGTCAGCAGACATGCGCGGGTGGGCGAGCACAGTGCGGTGGTGTGGAACTGGGTGTAGCGCAGGCCCAGGTCGGCAATGCGCTTCATGTTGGGCGCCTCGACCAGCCCACCGTAGACATCAAAGGTGCCGAAACCTACATCGTCCCACACTATGTAGAGCACATTGGGCGCTCCCTCCGGCGCCTTGGGGGGCTCGTAAGGTTGCCAATCCGGCAGCGAATCGCGGATATCGATGTTGATCGTGCCCTTGAAAGGCTCGGCCATCACAAAGCTCCCTCCATTGATGATCCAGGCTCGTTAGCCTCGGTTGCGGCTTAGAGGACCGTCAACACATACACCGCCGCCAGCACGGCGACCACGAGCAACACCACCGTCGTCACCACCACAGAGATGCGGGATGGGCGGTACTGCCCGGCCTCGATCTCGCGCACGGTGCGGCGATAGCGGTACAGGCCCTCCGCGATGATGAAAGCGCCCAAGCCGATCAAGAGAATAGCCATGAAGCGTGTCAGCGAGATACCGGCCTGGATGTCGCGCGTCAGGAACTGGGCCACCGCCAGGCCCAGGGCGATGAGGGTCATGGCCGTGCGGAACCAGGCCAGGAATGTCCGCTCGTTGGCCAGGAATGTCCGCTCGTTGGCCAGGCATTCCCTCAGGCCGTCGGCTGCGCTTGTTTCCGGCTTTTCTGACTCCGTCATGGCCCGGACCTCCTGCCCCAGAAATAGGCGATCCCGAGAGGCGCCAGGGCAATAATCGCCAGCGCGATAGCCGCAGCCGACACAGCGGCATTGCCTGGGAAAGAGATAGCCACGATCGCCAGCGCGACGCCGATGGAGCGCATACCGGTGACGACCGACACCACCCGGCGCGACGACACGTCCCTGCCTACCAGGTAGCCGAGGGCCATGGAGATGGCGAGGGCGATGAGTCCGGCTGGGATCACCCACGAACTGAAAAGCACGGCGGCGCCGCGGAGGCTGATGATGACCATCAGCACGATCACGGCGGCCAATGCCGGAAGGGTGATGCGCTGCAACACCGGCGTTACCCTGGCGGCCAACTGCGGAAAGCGTGTGCGGAGCAAGAGCCCGATGGCCAGCGGCAGCAACACGAGCAGCACAAGCGTCCACGCTGTCTGGCTGGCGTCGATCCTCTCCACCTCAGGCAGCAGCAATGCAGCCCACAGCGGCACCACCACCACGTTCAGCGCGCCGAGCAGCACAACGAGCGCGATCGCAAGAGGGACGTTGCCCTTTTCGATGGCGGCGGCCTGGATGGCAAAGGGAGCGGCCGACGCAAAGCCAACGAACATAAAGCCGGTGGCCAGGTCCGGCGGCATTTGGAACACCAGGGTCAGGGCGTAGTAGAGCAGAGGCACCAGCACGATATTGAGGCCGATCGCCGGCACGACGACGCGCCAGCGCCTGAACGGCGCCAGAATCTCGGCCAGCGTGTGACGCGCGCCCTGGCCGATATTCACCGACCAGAGGAACACGGCCAGGGCCACATCCGTCAGCAGCGGAAGGATAGGAATATTCACGGCAAGGACAGCGCCTGCTGGCGCTCTTTGTTGCGCATGGCCTCCTCCCGCCATGATGGTACTTCTGCGCTCAGCCAGCACGAATCGTACCAAAGAGTCATCTAGAGTCGGTCGGTGGCGGCCCAGCACCGCCGGAGGAGGAAAAGAGAGGCCCTTGGGTGCTCGCCACGCCCAAGGGCCTCTCTTGGTCTACGGCAGATCATCTATGCGCGAACGGCTGCCCGGGAAGGTGCGATACCGTTGCGGTATGTGGTCGCGCAGCGCCAGATCAGCTTGCGCAGGGCCTTGCTTATCCAGACCATCTGCCGGTTGGGCTTCCGGGCGCTACTCTCGTTCTGCCGTCAGGTGCCAGCGGTAGTTGTCGTTGCCCCATCTGGATTGGCCGCTGATGGTCCTGCCGTCCCTACCGAGGTAGGGAGGTGTTTCGTCCTCACGCTCCTCGTCCAGCGTCTCCCACAGGCCCAGCGAATCCTGGTACTCTGCATCGAGGTCGGGGTCGTCGCACTTGACGGTCCACTCGATGCGCCCGCCGAGGCCGCTGCCGCTGTAGGAGCGATAGCGCGGCCCGGCGAGGGTGTCGTGATCGATGCCCAGGCCGATATCATCCTCATCCAGGCGGTTGCTGGCCTGGCCCTCGTAGAGGCAACTCCCATCCTGGTGGTGGAGCCGCCACTCCACCGTGCCCTCCTGCAGGTCAAAGCTGATGCCGTTGCTCATAGGCCCGCGGCGCTCAAAGACCACCTCGGCCACGGCGTGAGCCTCCAGCCCTTCCCAAGTGTTCTCCAGGGTGCCCGACCAGCGCCAGCAGCCGATATTGGTCGCCCGCAGCACGGGTTTCTGATCGAACGCTGTCAAGCTGTAGCCGCGGTCGATGCGGCTGTTAGCAAAGATAATCACCAACTCCTCCAGCCGTTCGGCTTTGGCGTCTCGGCAATAGCTGATGACCGGCTGGTCGGTGACGTCGGCGGTGAGGGTATACCAGCCCTCACTGCTCTGCCAGCCTTCCGTCCATTCCTCCCCCTCTACCTTGGCCAGGAGCAGCACCGAACGCCCCTCGAGGATTTCGTCGGGCAGGGGCTCCGTTTTGTAGTAGGTGCTGCCGTCGTCGCCGGTCTCTTTGCTGAGCTTGAAGCTGTAGCCGTTGTAGAAGGTGATCGTGCTGGCCGTATCATCGGGGAAAGTGAAATGGTAGTAGAGGGCCGAAAGGGCCGGCAGGTCCACGGGCAGGGTAAAGCTGGTCTCGGCGCGGCCGTTCAGGAGCACCGGCACGGCCCCGCCGCCGGAGACGGCCCCGCGCTCCAGCCCGTCGCGTTTGAAATAGTCGTCAACCGGCTCGCGGTTCCAGTCGGCCAGCACAAAGTCCGGCCAGATGGCCTCCAACCCGCTACGGCCCGACCAGTTTACCGGCAGGGCGGCGTCGATGGCTTCAAAAGAATCTGCGCCGGAGCAGCACTCCCAGATCGTGCGCACGATCTCGGGCTCTGTGACCTTCCGCGCCAGATAGTAGGGCAGGAGGTAGGCGCCATAGTCGCGGTCGCCGGTGCGGTCGTTCAGGGTCAGGAAAGGCGTATCGAGATACTTGGCGGCGAAGGGGTGCTCGCTCTGCGCCTTGGGGTAGACGTAATGCTCGGCCCAGGTGGCCGTGGCCTCACCCAGCCAGGCGTACTCGTCCCAGTCCTCGGCCAGCCGGTAGCTGAACTGGAAGAGGTGCATCATCTCATGGGCTACGGTCTGGATTATGCCCGGATGGGTCTCGTCGCCCAGGGGCTGGCGGCTATCCACCAGGATGTACCCCGGCGAGGGCGGCGCGTCGTAGGCGCAGGCCTTGCCGTTGGCCCGCATGTGCACCAGATAGATGTCGATGCGCGCATCGCCGCCGTTGTTGCTCCAGCCGCCATCGGGCCGCGGCTCCCGGCCCATGAGTTCCGTGAGTTCGCGCCAGATCTTGCCATCCAGCGCCTTGACGATGCCGGCGGCTTTGGCGTCGTCGCCGGCGTAGCGCTTCTGATGCCAGACCTTGACTTTGCCGTTGGCCGTATTCAGCGTGCCCCACTCGATGGCCGCTGGCGCGGGCGCAGCCAGGCCCGGGCCGAGGCCGGAGGCCTCGGCCAACTCGAGCCAGCTCCCCGGCGCGGAGGGCGGCAGCAGGAAGGGGGCGAGCGCCGCCTGGGCTTGGGGTGAGAGACCGGACAGGTCTTGCACGCCGAGGACCTCGCCGTCGCCGGCCAGGGTATCGTCGCCCTGGTATTCGGCGGGCAGTCGCGGGTCGGCGAAATCGGCGTAGACGTGGTAGAGCAAGGCCGTCTCCTCGTCAATCTCCCCGGCGGCCAGCGCTTCGGCGATGAGGTCGCCGGAGGTCGGCGGCCCCTCGGGGCCGGCCGGCAGGGGCAGCGTGATCATGCCCGAGGCATCGGGCGTCAGTTCGAGGGGCGCGCCGGGGGCCGCAGTAGGCGCCGGCTCCTCTGCTGTGGCTGCGCTTGTCGGGACGCTGGGGATGGGGGTGCCGTCGGGTTCGGCGCCGGGCTCGGTTGGTGCGGCGGTGCTCACGGGTGCGCCCGCCGTGGCCGCCGGCGTCGGGGTTGGCAGAGCCGCGCCTTGCGCACAGCCTGCGACAATGGCCAGAGCCAGCACGATGGTGACGATGGGTAGAGGACGCATGGCAGCCTCCTGGGCATGAAGGCGAGCGGCCGGCCGGTTCCGGCGGGCCGATCAGGAGAAGGCGGCGACGGCCTCAAAGGCTCGTAGCCCGTTGGCCAGGTTCAAGCCATAGACCTGCCATTGGCCGTCGCATTCACCCGCCCGTACCGAGACCGTCTCGTCGGGCCGAACCTCGTGCGAATAGTTGACCTGCAGCCAGCGCAGGCGAGCACTGCGGTAGCGCTCGAAGGGTACGCTATCGCAGACCCATTCCACATAACGTGCGTTGTTGACGTGGCCCATCAGGTCCACCGCGCTATAGCCCGCCTGCACGGTGAAGCGCTCCGGGAGTTCATTGGGCACGGCGAGCTTGTCCAGAGGGTCGGGCAACGCCACGACGTCGGGGTAACTGGGCACCGTGCCGGCGAGCACCTGCGGCGAGAGGAGGCGCCGGGTGGTCGGTTCGATCAGCAGCCAGGCCGAGGTGGCGACGGCCAGCGCGCGGCCGCCCGGCCCATGGAACTGAAAGTCGCGCAGGAAAAAGACCCGGCGGCTGACGCCCCTGGGCCAGGTACGGATGGAGACGGCCTCGCCCTCGGCAGGGAGATCTTCGAAACGAATCTTGAGCCGCGAGAGGACCCAGACCCGGCCGGCGGCCTGCAGGGAATCGTAATCGTAACCCCACGAGGCGGCGTGGTGGGTGGCCACCTCCTGCATGGTCTGGAAGAAACAGCTCGGTTTCCAGCGCCGGTGCAGATCGGTTTCATAGCTCTTGACGGTTGTGCTTTCGATCCAGTCTTCCATATCCCTTTGCCTGCCTAGTGGGTGCTTCTCTTCCTCAGTCGGGCAGGATTGTCCGCAGGTAGCAGATGCTCTCCTCGGCCCACGCGGCTTCTTTGACGATGGTCGCGGCCAGGTCCGGCTCAGGGGGCGTCCACTGCTCCAGGATGGCGCTCATCTCGCGGCCGTGGGCTTGCACGCTCTCCAGCAGCCAGGGCACGTCGAGCTGCCCCTGGCCGGCCGGGCATCCCTCCACCACAAAGCCCATAGTGTGGTTCGCCCGCCGGATGGCAAAGTCCTTCAGGTGCAGGTTGACCGCCAGCGGCGCCAGGGCGGCCACGACCACCTCCGGCCCCTCCAGCGCTCCGAAAGAGTTGACTGTGTCAAGGCAGATGCCGACCTGTGGGCTGGCGATGCGCTCGATGATTCGAGCCAACTCGCGCGCCCGGAAGCGGTCGTGGTTCTCGATGGCCAGGTACACGCCGGCGCGCTCGAACTTGGGCGCCAGGTCGCGCAGGGTGGCTACGACCTCATCCACCTCCGGGTGGTGCTCGGCCGTGTCCACGACGACGCGTAGTATGGGCGAGCGGAAGCGTGTCGCCAGCTCCAGATAGTGGAGCAGGTGCTCCGGCGCGATGCCGCGCGTGCCTACCTCGATCTGCACGCCCAGTTCGCCGGCGCGCCGGGCCAGGACCGCCAACTCGACCTCTGGCTGCTTGTGCAGGGGCAGGTTGTCGCATATCTGCAGCACACGCACGCCTAGCGCGGCTGCCCGCTCAAGGAGATCGCGGGGCTGCAGGGGGTGCTGCGGCGGGCAGCCGGGCACGCCCACGGCCCAGGTGTAGGTCCAAGAGCTGATGCCGAGATGCATGGAGACCTCGATTCGCGATCCGTACTGCGTACTGCGTAAGGTTGTCTGGAGCGGTGCGCATCGCTATGAGCGATGTTACGCGTTATAGTGCGCAGTACGGGGTGCCTGCTATGCGCCCTTTTTCGCTCCACGCGCTTGCGTAATTGCCTTAACCTCACTCAACACGTTCTCGGGCTCAAAGATGCGCTTCCAGTCGGGCTGGAAGATGCGCTTCATGGCCCGCTCCACGGCCAACCGGGCGCCGTCGGAGACCTGGGCGTCGATGTAGCCAAAGAGAATGCCCGTGTTCACGCCCATGTGCCCCAGTAAAAAGTCGCGGGCCGCCTCGGCCGGAACGCCGCGGCGGATGGCCTCGTCGAGCCCTTCGCGGATGACCATCATGCAGGTGAGGGTGAGCGTCTCGGCCATGGCCGGCTCGAGGATGGCCATCTGCTCGACGGTGATGCGGTGGGCGTTCAGGACCGGGGCGAACATGCGCCGGGCGATCTCTTCGCCGCGGGCATAGTCCTCTTCGCTGCCCTGCATCAGGGCACAGACGATGTTCTGCTTGGCGATGCCCCCGAAAAAGTCGGCGCGGGCAGCCGGATCGCTTTCGTCCTTGACGATCGGCGGATGACAGGGATGGACGACAAAGTAGGCGATGTCGGCGCGCGCGGGCAGCTCGCCACCGTGGGGAGCTGCGGGGTCCAGGCAGATGACCAGGGCGCCGCTCCGGAGCGCGGGCACGACCTCGCCGGCCACGGTGCCGATGGCCACGTCGGGGATGGCCAGGATGACGACATCGGCCCGGGCAACGGCCTCTGCTTGCGATGTGGCCGTCAGACCGCGCCGGTGCAGCCGTTCCCGCCCCGCTTCTCCGGCTTCTACATACAACACGTCGTAATCCGCAACACCCTGCAGCCGATCGGAAATCCGCGTGCCCATCTTGCCGGCGGCGCCAAACAGTGCGATGGTGGTCATGGAGAGAACCTCCTTAATGAACAGCCCGCTGTCCCTTATCCGACGTCACGCTGGGCCTCCTTGTCTGTTGATGCGGCCTACCAGGTGGGGTTGGCGCGCAGATAGTCAAAGACTTGGCGATGAAATGGGCTGTAGTCGGGATCCGGCAGGCCGCTGGGCGGGGTCGCCGGGTGGCCGTATGTCCCTTCTATGTATACACCTATTATGCCGGGTACACAAGTGCCGCACTGACAGGCTGCTAACGGTCGCCTGCCAGGATGCGCTCCACCTCCTGCAATGCCAGGTGCGGGCTGGAGAGCACGGGCACTGGGCAATCTTCTGTGGGGATGACGTCGAGCGCGCGGGCCATCGAGGCCTGGGCCAGGACGACGACCTGCGCCTGCCCGGCCACCTTCAGCACGGCAGTTCTGATGAGGCCATCGTGGGTGGCGCCGTCGCCAGCCATGAGCGCATCGATAGCGCCTTCGACGAGGGTGAGTGCGACTTGCACGCTGCGCCCTGTGCGCGCCGCTTCGGCCTCGAGAGCCTGGCGAGTGGGTTCAAGGGTGGTGCGGTTGGTGGCCACGACGGCGATGCGGTTGCCGGCGGCCACGGCCTGGGCGATCATGGCATCGTCGATCTTGACGACAGGAATGGAAGCCAGCCGACGGGCCTCATCGACGCACGGTGAGATCGTGGAGCAAGTGACCAGGACGGCGGCCGCCCCGACCTCCTTGGCGATAGCAGTGTGCTCAGCTATGCGCCGGCCATCCTCGGGTGCGAGCTGGCCACGCTGCCGCACGCGCTCCAAGAGTGGCTCATCGAGGATGTGCAAGAGCCGCACGTCCGGCAGCAACTCGGCGCCCAGCCAATGGTGTGCACCAGGACGAGGGTCTTGCTCATGGGGCTGCTCCTTTCCAGGCTGTTTGTAGGACACTGCGAAAGTCTTCGAGACTTTCGCAGTGTCCTACAAGCCGAGCTTAGCGTTTTGCGGCCATGGCTTGCCGGGCGGCCGCGACCACAGCCTGCACGGACATGCCGTAGCGGTCCAGCAGGTCCTGGTAGGGGCCGGTCTCGGCAAAGCAATCGGCGATGCCGACCCGCCGGACGGGCACCGGGCAGACGCCGCCGACGACTTCGGCCACGGCGCCGCCAAGCCCGCCGATGATCGAGTGCTCCTCGGCGGTGACCAGGGCGCCCGTCTCTTGGGCGGCCTGGAGCACGCTATCCTCATCCAGCGGCTTGATGGTGTGCATCTCGAGCACGCGCGCCTGCACGCCCTCGGTGGCCAGCAGGTCTGCAGCCTCCAGGCAGCGGCTGACCATCAGCCCGGTGCCGATGAGGGTGACGTCGCTGCCCTCGCGCAGCCGTACTGCTTTGCCGATGGTGGGGGCGTAGGAGTCGTCAAAGAGCACCGGCACCTCGTTGCGGTTCAGCCGGAAGTAAACCGGCCCGGGCCAGGCGGCGACCTGCGGCAGCAGCTTGGCTACAGCCAGCGGGTCACCGGGGACGACGACGGTCATGTTCGGCAGGCTGCGCATGATGGCCAGGTCGGTGATAGAGTGATGGGTGGGTCCATCGAAAGAGTCCGACAGGCCGGCGTAGGCGGCCATCAATTTGACGTTGGCGCGGCCGTAGCAGAGGTGAGAGCGGATCATCTCTAGAGCGCGCGTGGCAAAGAGGAAGGCAAAGGTATTGGCAAAGGGAATCTTGCCGCCATAGGCCAGGCCCACCGCCACATCCACCAGCGCTTGCTCGGCGATGCCGACGTTGTAGAACCGCTCTGGGAAGGCCTCGGCAAACATGTAGCTGAAATCGGAGGTCGACACGTCGGCGGTGAGAGCGACAACGTCTGGGTTGGCGTGGCCGAGAGCGAGAAGTGCCTCGCCGTACGCCTTGCGCATAGGGGCTAGTTCTGCCATTGCTGCAATCCTCTCTCTAGCTCTGCCAGGGCCTGCTGGTACTGCTCGGCGTTGGGCGCACTGCCGTGCCAGCGATGGTCGTATTCCATAAAGCTGACGCCCTTGCCCTTGGTGGTGCGCGCGATGATGATGCTGGGGCGCGCATGGATCTCGTCGGCTAGGTCCAGGGCATCCAGGATCTGTGCCACGTTGTGGCCGTCGATCTCTTGTACGTGCCAGCCGAAGGACTCCCACTTGTCGACAATAGGCTCGGTGGGCATGACGTCGGCGGTAGCACCGGTCTGCTGGATGCCGTTATAGTCCAGGATGGCCGTCAGGTTGCCGAGATGGTACTTGGTGGCCGCCATGGCGCCTTCCCAGATGACGCCGCCGTTGATCTCGCCGTCGCCCAGCAGGACGTAGGTGCGGCTGAGCGAGGCGCGGGCCGACGGCGCGCTGGCCGAGGAGGGCTTGCCCGCCATGCGCTGAGCCAGGGCGAGGCCCACGCCGATGGCGATGCCATGGCCTAGAGGGCCGGCGCAGATCTCGATGCCGGGGAGCTTGGACCGGTCGGGGTGCCCCTGCAAGCGGCTATCCAGGCAGCGGAAGGTGTCCAGCTCCTCCACCGGGAAGTAGCCACGATGGGCCATGGCCGTGTAGAGCATGGCGCAGGCGTGCCCCTTGGAGAAGAGGAAGCGGTCGCGCTCCGGCCAATCCGGCTGGGAGGGGTCGAGGCGCAGGTGATGGAAGTAGAGCGAGGCGACGATCTCGGCTGCCGAGAAGGCGCCGCCCAGGTGCCCGGTCTGCTGGCTGTAGACCATCTTGAGCACCTGCATGCGGAAGGCTTGCGCCTTGGCCGAGACGTCTCGGATGAGAGACTCGGAATGGTGGTGCATGCGGTTGATCCTTTCCTTGAACGTGACAGATGGAACAAATATCAAGCGTCAAGCGCCAACGTCAGAGGGACGTAGCGCTAGTGCTTGCGGTATGTGGGCCTGAGCCCGCAACGCTGACTCGGTGCGGGCTCAATTCCCCGAGTGTTTTGCCCGCATCCCCTCGATTTCTGGGATCAGCGCCTCAAAGCCGAGCCGCCGCAGGGTGTTGGAGGTCGGCCAGCCCAGGTCGAGATCCCAGCCGCGGGCGGTATAGTATTCGTCGAGCAAGCGCGAGAAGCCGGCCTGGTCGATCGACGTGCCGTCGGCGCGGCAGGGCAGGGCAAAGTGGGGCGCCAGGGCCTCCTCCATCCGGCGATGCCGCCCGGCGCGGGCGAGCATGGCGCGCTCGAGCGTGGCGGCGCGCTCAGCGGCGAGGGTGAGGTCCTCGCGGGCATAGGCGACTCCGGTTACAGCTGTCAGCAAGCGCAGGTCGATGTCCAGATCGCCCGAGATATCCTCGGTGCTCCGCCACTCCTCCATGCTGGACATGGAGCGTACCAGTTGCGGGAAGGCAAAATCGCACAGCGGCAGGCTATCCACCAGGAGATGCTGGTGCTGGCTCCAGATGGCCACTGGCGTCTTGTTCTCGAAGGTGGACTCCAGGGCATCAGCCTGCCCCCACACTTTCTCAGAGAGCCGCCGGAAGCGGCGACGCGCCACGTCCGGGTCCGCCAAGAGGAGATCTGCCAGCATGAGCGAACTCTGGTGGGTGCCGATGGTGGGGTCGCGGCTCTCGCTGGCGTGCATCATGGCCGAGATGACCCAGAAGGGCAGGGGCTCTTCGTCCCAGAAGCGGCCTTCACGGTGGGCCGGGAAGCCAAAGTCGAACTCGAGTTCGCGCCCCAGGCGGATGATGTCCTCGGGTAGTTCACCCTCCAACTCATCCATCGCCCGCCGCAGGTCATCGGCAAGGATGGCGCCCAGGCCCTGCCGGTGAGCGATCTGCCGCATCAAGTGCTCGAACCAGGCGGCATCTTCCGGCTCGATGGGGAATCCCCGGATCTCCCGGATGCCGCGCTCGCGGCAGCGGATAAGCCATGGTTGCATGACCAGGCGAAACCACAGATCAAGCCCCAGATCGTTGCAGAGAGCGTGTAACTCTGAGTCCTTTCCCGCAAAGTTGGCGCCCGGCGGCACTCGCACCCCGCCGCCGTCATAGGCTGTGAGCGCCATGCCGTCGCCCGTCCAGATGGGCCCGATGCAGAACTCGGGCTGCCGGTGCCCGCTGGCAGAGCGGCTGTGACTGGCTACGTGGCAGTTGCAGGTGCAGGCCTGGCTGCAGACCGGGCGCCACTGCCTCATCTCGTCCTCAAAGAGGGCGCTGTGACAGGGCGTAACGAGGGATTTGAGGCTGAGCGCCTCCTGCAGGAGTGCCTGTGGGTCGGCAACGGCAATGCCGCCGCCTCCGCGCACAGCGACTGCCTTCAGCCCCTTGGCGCCCCACACGGCACCAAAGCCGCTGTGGCCCGCGGCGTTCTCTTCGGCGTGCTGCACGGTGGCAAAGCGCACCCGATTCTCGCCGGCGGGTCCGATCGTCAGGACCTCTGTCCGCTCGCCGAGCCGCTGTCGCAGGGCGAGTTGGGCCTCGCGGGCGCCGCGGCCCCAGAGGCCAGTAGCATCAACCAGGCGCACCCGCGCATCGTGCACGTCCAGGTAGACGGGTGTGGCCGACCGGCCACGGATAACGATGGCGTCGTAGCCGGCATACTTGAGCGCCGGACCGAACCAGCCGCCCAGTGTGGAGTGGGTGTACCACGGGAATGGGTAGGTGCGTGGTGAGACGCCGGTCATGATGGTGCGTCCCGTCGTTGGTGCCAGAGTCCCGGTGAGGGGGCCCGTGGCGATGATGACGCAGTTCTCGGGGTCATAGGCGTCGCAGCCGGCCGGGATTTCGTCCCAGGCGATGCGGCCGGCAAGCGCTCGCCCGCCGATATAGTCACGGGCATAGGCCAGCGTATCGCGGATGCCGATCTCGCCGGTCGTCAGGTCCACATCCAGGATCTTGCCCATCCAACCGTGTGCCATATCAGTTCGTGCCTCCGTTCCGCATGCCCGGCCAGGTCAGTGCCCCCACTGGGCAGAGGGCTACGCAGAGGGGACCCCCCGGTCTTCCGGCGCAGAGGTCACACTTGAGGTAGCGGCTCGTCCCCTCATCGTAGAATATGGCTCCATATGGGCATGCCTCGGCACAGTTGCTGCAGGCAATGCACTCCTCGTCATCGATGATGGCCACGCCGCGCTCGTCGAGCTGTATGGCTCCCGCTAGGCAGGCCGAGACACACTCCGGATCGGCGCAATGGCGACAGATGTGGATGTCAAAGGCATAGTGAGCCATGTCTTTGCGCACCTGCAGCCGGGCCAGGCCGAGGTGGCACTGCCCCTCGTGGGCCAGGGAACAGGCCAACTGGCAGGCCTGGCAGTTGCGGCAGAGATCTGGGTGGGCCTGCACCGCCATGCTCGTCGCTGTATCCTTTGTGGACCTCAAAGTCGCCTCCCTGGGTTCAGCAGGGGCCTGCCGGCCCATCTTCCTTCTGCTCGGCAACGGCCTGCTGAATCCTGCGCGCCTGCTCGATATGGCGACGCATCGCCCTCCGGGCGCCGCGGGCATCACGGACAACGACTCGCGCGACGATGCGCCGATGGGAAGGCATGACCTTGCCGGGCAAGCCGGGATAGCCGGCCACGGCCTCGCGGACCTCTTGCATGAGGTCGCGGATCGAATCCAATAGGAGCATCAGGAGCGGATTGTGGGTGGCCTGTGCCAGGGTGCGGTGGAACTCGGTGTCACACAGGGCGAACTGGGCCGAGTCGTTCTGGGCGCTTTCGAGCCGCGCCAGGGCTTGCTCTAGGGCGGCCATGTCCTCGGATGTGGCGTGGAGGGCGGCCAACTCGGCGATGGCGACTTCCAGGATGGAGCGGACCTGGTGCAGATGGTCCACCGAGATGCTCTGGCCCTGCGCCTGCAGCACGAGGCGCAACGGCTCGGCGACCTGCCCACTCGTGATCCGACGCACGGTGGTGCCCACGCCGTGCTTGCTCTCCAAGAGTCCGCGAGCGACCAAAGTATGCACGGCCTCGCGCATCACCGTACGGCTGACGCCGAGTTGCTCGGCCATCTCCCTTTCGGGCGGTAGCCTGGTACCCGGATCGAGGCCGCCGCGGATGATCATCTGTTGGATCTGGTCTACCACGCGGTCAACGAGGCGCCCTTCCAGGCCGACCGAGCGAAATAACACATCCTCTGCCAAGTCCCTCACCTTGCCATTGCCGGACGGGAAGCCAACTCACACCACGGAGGTAGTGGTATGACCTATTACCACCAGGAATCATAGCACATTACAGCTTCCCTGTCAATGGTTGATGTCTGGGTTGCGGCATCCGGCGCAACAGGTCGCCATCGCGGGGGTAGGAGGCCTCTGTGAGCGAGGGCTTGCTACAGACATCTGTGGAACTCGTTCTAGAGGACATAACAGTAGCGCGATACTACATTCTATTGTCATGCCCTGGCACAGGGTTTCACAACCCTATGCCAGGGCATGATATAACGCTGAGCAGGCGAGAGAAGCTGGTCGCATCGATCGACACACCGTCGGTGCGGCAGGAAGGCGAAATGGGGTGCCAGGGTCTCCTCCATCCGCGGATGCCGCCTGCTCCAGGCGGAGTGTCGTGGCCATGGTCGCTGTGTCGGGTTGGAAGCCGGCGCTCCCAATCGTCATGATCGCCGGCACTCGCCCGGTCGGGTATCACCGCAACGCGTTCGCTCCTGAAGTGCCTCTGTCAAGTGAGCCTGCGAATCCTCGATCGTCTGCGCGTCAAACAGCGAGCTGGCCGCCATCGACCACGTAGGCTGAGCCGAGCACGTAGGACGCTTCGTCCGAAGCCAGGAAGAGGATGACGTTAGCCGTCTCTTCGGCACTGCCCGGCCGGCGCATGGGGATGGTCGAACACCATTGCTCCAACAATGGAGGGTCGCTGAAGACGTGGGCATTCATGGGAGTGTCGATGAGTCCCGGGATACAGGCGTTGATGCGGATGTTGTCGTGAGCATAGTCCACGGCCATCACCCGCATCAGGGCCAGGATCGCGCCTTTACTGGCCGTGTAGGCGTGCTCTCGGAAGCAGAAGCCTCTCTCGCCGCATGGCGAGCCGACCATGACGACCACGCCACCGCCCGTCTTGAGGAGCTGGCGGACACCATGTTTGCAGATCAGGAACTGGCCAGTCAGGTTGGTGTCGATCACCCGTTGCCAGACGGAGAGGTCTAGCTGATCGACGCGGGCGTCCTCGTACGGCAGCTCGATTCCAGCATTCGACACGATGATATCTAGGCCGCCCCACTCGTGGGCTGCCGCGGTCATGGCTGCCTCTACTTCATCTTCCTTTGCCACGTCGGCAGGGAGCACGAGAGCCTCTCCGCCGTTGCCCTCGATCAAGCTCGCCACCTCGCTCAGGTCCTTGGCGGTACGACTGACAAGCCCGACACGGGCCCCCTCTTGGGCGAAGCGTAGCGCTGTGGCCCGTCCGATGCCTTTAGAGGCACCCGAGATCACCACTCGTTTGCCGGCGAATCGCATCGCATGGTTGTCTGTCATTGCCAGTCCTCCTTACTGGTACGTTATTGTCCGCATCGGTTGTAGTACAGCAGCCTATCAGCTTCCTTGATGGTTACCCCCACGCGTAGCATGAAGGATTTGATGTTCACCATCAACACTTGAAGCTCTACCCGGTTCGCCATGCCAGGTAAGCATCCTGACAAGCCCCAGACGGCTCGACGGCGCTATGTGAGGCTCTTTCGCTAGTAGAGGAGCACGCCCGGGTTCTCTAGGACGCGCACCAGGTCTTGAAGAAAGGCCGCTGCCGTAGCACCGTCCAGCACCCGATGGTCGCTTGAGAGCGTCAGGTTGAGTAGTTGCCGGATGGCTATCTCATCACCTGACTCGCCTTCGATAATCGTGGGCTGCTTGGCGATGCGTCCGACGGCAAGGATAGCTGCCTGCGGCGGATTGATGATGGCCGTGAACTGCTTTACACCAAACATGCCCAAGTTGCTAAGAGTGAACGTCCCTTCACTGACATCATCCGGAAGCAGGCGTCCTTGGCGGGCGCGGGTCGTCATCTCCCCGAGCTGCGCCGCGATCTCGGAGATGCTCAACCGCTCCGCCCGTCGAAGCACAGGCACGATAAGGCCATCATCTAGCGCGACCGCTATCCCGATGTTAGCCAAGTTGTGCAGATGGATCTCGTCGCCGTGCAGCGAAGCGTTCACACGCCGGTGCCGCTGCAGCGCCCAGGCACAGGCCTTGACGAGGATGGCCGTCACAGATATTTTGGGCTCGCGACTGGCGACGGCCAGGGCGTTCAGTTCGTCGCGCAGGGCGAGGAGCCGGCCGACGTCGACCTCGACCGTCAGGGCGATATGGGGAGCCGTCTGGTAGCTCTGCTGCATACGTTCGGCGATGCGGCGACGCATTCCATCAAGGGGGATGGCTTCCCACTCCCCCATTGGTTCGCCTGCCGGCGCCGGTTTTGCCGCTGCGGCCTCGATATCGCGGGCCTGGATTCGACCGCGCGGGCCGCTGCCGATGATGCCGGCCAAGTCCAGCCCTTTCTCGCGGGCGATGCGCCTTGCCGCAGGTGTGGTGCGCAGGGCGCTGCCTGTGTCAGGCCGCACAGCGAGGTAACGCTCCACGTCCTCGCTCATCACACGGCCGCCAGGCCCCTGGGGCGACACTTTGCCGATGTCGATGCCCGCCTCGGCTGCGCGTTTGCGGGCTACACCAGTAGCCCGCAGGGGGGCCTCGGCTTTGCCCTGTGGGGCAGACAGTGAAGCGGCGAGTTCGCGCACCGCAGGCAGCTCCTCGCTAGGGCCGAGGATGTGGGCTATCGTAGTCGCTACCGGTACGACTTGCCCCGGTTGCGCGCAGATCCCAGCCAGAGTGCCGTCAGCCGGCGCCTCAACTTCCATTACCGTTTTGTCTGTTTCGACTTCGAGCAGTGGGTCGCCCTTCTGTACTATGTCTCCCGCATGGTGCAGCCAGCGAACGACCGTACCCGTCTCCTGCGTCATGCCGAACTTGGGCATGATGACCGGTACCGGCAATGTATACCTCCATAGTCTTCTAATACAGGGCTGGTGGCCCCGCTATGTCCTGTTCCCGAGGGAGGGTATCTCCCAGATGGCCTCGACAATGCCGTCGCGCATGGCAAAGAACCGGTCGAACAGGTTGATGGTGCCGTTGGCATCGCGGACCCATAGCTCAACCTTGTCGCCGACTTGCAGGTCGCGGGTGGCTCGCTCGGTGCTGATGCGCCCGTGCTCTTGGGAGAACCTGATAACGGCGGCTCCTTCGGGGTCTTTGAACTCGGGTGCCCCCAGCAGGGTGCTGATCCCCTTGCTGCCCACGTCGATGATGGCCAAGTTCTCGGCGCCTTTCCATGAGGGGCGGCTGGTGACTGTGGAGAGGACCGTCAAGGCGCACCGGAAATCGCCCACACCACTGTCTCGGAAGGCTGTGTCCATCAAGAGGTACGTGCCTGCCTGGATCTCTGTTATGCCCTCGATCTCGGCTGCGTACCTGTAGGTGAACGTCCCTCCGGCACTGACAACCTCGACTTTCATCCCCGCCCTCTCGAGGAAGCGACGCGTCTCGGCGAGCAGTGAGTTGGCCTCTTTCGCCAGTGTGGGCCTCTCGTTGTCGTCGATGCCGAAGGTACAGTGCCCGTCGTAGCCCATGATGCCCGCGAACTCGAGCCCGGGCGCCTCGTCGACCGCTTTGGCGAGCGCGAGGGTCGGTTCGAGAGGTGCAACGCCGCAGCGATTGTGGCCGATGTTTACCTCCACGAGCACCCTGAGCCGGACACCCTTGGCCTGCGCGGCCGCAGATAGCTCTGCGACGTTCTCATAGCTGTCTACAGCGACCTTGACGTTTGTGTAGGCAGCGAGGTTGACCAGGCGCCCGATCTTCCTTGGCCCCACGATCTGGTTGGCGATGAGGATGTCGGTGATGCCGGCTGCGGCCAGCATCTCAGCTTCCGAGAGTTTGGCACAGGTCAGCCCAATGGCCCCGGCGCGGAGCTGCATGTGGGCCAGGATGGGCGTAGCCCGGTGAAGCTTGACGTGGGGGCGAAGCGCCGGTCCGACACTCTTGAAGTAGTTGGCCATCGTTTCCAGGTTATGCTCGAGGGCAGCCAGATCGAGCAGCAGCGCCGGCGTATCGATTTCGTCTCTGCGTAGGCCTATTTCGTACTCGTGTGCACTCATTGTGCCTCAGTCGCCGACGATCTGTACGCGAACCGTACGTGTTCTCGCTCGGGTGCCGTCGAAATCGGCAAAGTAGATGCGGCCGAACTCGCCCAGCTCCAGCTTGCCGTCGATGATGGGAATGGATTCGGACCGGCCCATGATGCAAGAACGCAGATGGGCATCGGTGTTCAGAGTCCATGCCGGTGCCTCGCCGACAACCTCCACCGAATGCTTGACGCACTTGGGCCCAGGGTGCATGTACTGCCCGTCGCGAGTGCAGGTTGGCACTAGCGAGTCCATGACGTTCAGAAGGTCTTGAAGTACGTAGCGGGTCCCACGCAGGGTCGTATCGAGCGAGTCCTCCTGGATCAGGACGCTACAGGTGGTATGTTGTGAGTACACGACTGCGATCCCGTTCCGGATGCCGGACTCGGCGATGATCTCCTGGGTCTGATCTGTCACGTCGTGGAACGAGGGAAAGTCTGGTGTTTCGATCTCAAAAGCCTTGTGATGGGTTGCCACTAGTCCTACTCCTTCGAGGTGATCTGGTGGAACGGCCAAGATTCGCTACTGGGCAGCATCCAACCAGGCGCGGAGGCGCTCTGCTGTGGTTCGCAACGGCGGCTCTGGATCGTCTGCGTACCCGCGCGAAAGCTCGGCAGATAGGAACCCCGAGTATCCATGTTCCTGGAGCACACCAATAAGCGAGGGAAAGTCGTAGGTGCCCTCGCCGGGGACGAGATTCTCTTGCTCCCGGCCTCCGTGGTTGTCGTTCACGTGTACCTGCAGCATCCTCTCGCCCAGCGTCGCCAAGATGACCTCGGGAGACTCCTTGCTGAGGTTGAGGGTGCCGGTGTCCAGTACTACGCCCAAGTTCCGGTGGCCGAGCTGGTTGATGATACCCAGGGCATCGTCTGCCGAGTTGACCAGGTCGGTCTCATCGTAGTAGAGAACCTCGATGCCCAGCTTGAGTTCGTACTGCGATGCGTATCGGGCGACGACATCGATGCTCTCGATGAATCGTTTGAGGGAGTCTTCCCTCGCCTGGCCGAACAGGCTGTGATCGGGGACCACGAGGACGATCGGCGCGCCCAGCATGGCCGCATTGTCCACACACTGGCGCATATAATCGATGCTATCGGCGCGCACCTTGGGGTTCGGGTTGCTCAGCGAGTGCGGATAGCGATAGAAGGCCGGCATGAGCGAGGAAACGCTCAGGCCGTGGTCGGCGATCAACTGCCGTAGGCGGCCGAGTTCTGTGGGCGAAAGGTCCTGGCGATAGACGTGAGGCCGTCCAGCCCAGATATCGACGCCATCGTAACCGGCTCTGGCGATGAGGGGTATGGCATCCTGGATGGCGTATTGGGACAGGACCGACGTTGCGGTGCCTAACTTCACAGTGTTCCTGCCTTTCCGATATAAAGATGCGAGTGCTGCATCATACGGGTACTGAAGGCTCTCTGACGCCGCCCGGATTAGGCTTGCCTGTCAGAGCCTCTGCGAAGTGCTATCAGTAGACGTGTTCCAACAAGAGCGCCATGAGCTGGCGATAGGCTTCCAGGCGTTCCTGATGCAGCGCTGCACGATTGGGGTCTGGCGTGAAGACGGCCTTGGTGCCCGAGTAACGCTTGCTCACTTCCTCCATATCGTCATAGATGCCGATGGCCAAGCCGGCGAGAAGAGCTGCGCCGAGGGTGCCAGGCTCGGGGTGTTGCACGACCTCGATCGGCTTGTTGGTCATGTCGGCCTTGAGTTGCGTCCACCATGAGGACCTCGCCCCGCCGCCGGTTATGCGGATGCGCTCGACCTTGATGCCCTCGGCGGCCATCAGCGAAAGCGTGTTCACAGTGTCGTAGGCTATGCTCTCCATAAAGGCCTGCACAACGTCCGTCTCGGTGGTGGCCAAGGTCAGGCCGATGAGCCCCCCTCTCGCCTTGCGCCCATCCTCCCAGTAGGTCATTGAGCCGGAGAGGTAGGGGATGGCGGTCACCGGGCTGGGCGCGACCACTCCAGCCAACAGAGCATCCTCCACAGCTTGGATCGAGGATTTGCAGAGGCCCCGAGCCCAGTTGAGGACGGCGTTGCCTGTGGGGTGTACGGCGATGACCGAGAGGCCTGCTTTGCAGGGTTGGGGCATAACCGATAGCCCGCGCAGCAGCATCGAGGCGGTCGGCAGCCTGTCTGTGGGGACCAGGATGTTCTCATAGGAGCCGCTCACCAAGCAGACGGTGCCGATGTCGCATACGCCGGCGCCGTAGGCCGCGCAGTTCAGGTCGTGGCACCCCTGAGCGACCACGACACCTGCCGGCAGCCCCCAGTCCTCAGCGACCTTGGTCTTTACCTCGCCAACCACCGAACCCCAGGGCAGCACTTCCGGCAGCATGTTGGGGCTGACCTGGTAAGCGGCTATCCGGTCCGGAGCCCAATCCATGGTTTGCAGGTCATAGGTCAGGTACCGCGACACAGTGCTCTGATCCATCACCGCGCGGCCGGTCATGCGGAAGGTCAGGAAATCGATCCAACCAAAGAAGTACCGGGCCTTGGCCATGATCTCGGGATGGTACTTTTTCCACCATTCGAGTCGGAGGATCGGGTCCATGCGCTCCCGAAGGTGCCCACAGGAGAGGCACCAGGGCTCCGGGACGGGTGCGCCCTCCGGCGGAACCTCGAACTCGCCGCCACGCGTGTCCGCCCCCATAATGCCGTTGCCGAGCGGGTTGCCCAATGCATCGGCGGGCAGATTCTCGCGCCCCGATGCGCTGATCGCTATCGCGCGCGGCGGGTCCCGCCGCACGGCATCCTGAGCGGCCAGACTCTGCATGCCCCTGGATGTAGCCTGCCAGACGTCTTCTGGGTCCGTCTCCCAAAGCCCCGGAGCGGGGTGGAGTGGGGTGATGTCGTGGCTGGCAACGGCAATCATCTCGCCCTCTTCCGAGTAGGCAGCTACCTTGACTGAGCTAGAGCCTACGTCGATGCCGATGAGACTCATCTTGACCTCCTGAGAAGCCTGCTCTTGCCTAATACTCTCCCCGCACCATGGCCCTTGCCTCGTGCACGATGTCTTCAACCTGGGGCACGGCCCGGCGCTCGAGTTCGCGGTTGTAGGGGATCGGCACGTCCAGCCCGGCAAGGCGGCGCAC
>DAOUGZ010000057.1:0-11973 GCA_034428955.1 Anaerolineae bacterium
GTCTTGAGCGATTGCCGATGAATATTCCTTGCTGTATAATAGCAAATAGTCCCCATTCTAGGGTGACCCTCGGGACCGGATTCGGCCCACTTGCGGACTCGGACAGGACGTGAAGAGCGGACATGCTGCCCCGGGATGAGTTCCTGAAATACCTTCGTGAGGGCCTCGTGCACCTCTACGAGCCTCGCCGCCTCTCACGCAGCCCTCTGGCAAGCCTCTTTGGCGTGGCGGGGCGCTTTGATTCCGCCTCGGCGCTGCAGCGCATTCTGGTGGATGCCATCCGCTCGCTGGAGCCGCCGGACGACGAGCCCACCCACTCCCACGCCTGGGATGTCTATGAGCCGCTCTTTTACCGCTATGTGGAGCAACTCAGCCAGGCCGAAGTGGCGGACCAGTTACGCCTGAGCGTCCGCCATCTGCGGCGCAAGGAGCGCGATGCGCAGGAGGTGCTGGCAGACCTTTTGTGGCGCAAGTTCAACCTGGACCAGGCCCCAACCAGCGACGGCAGAGAGGAGCCCGGCTCCGCAAGCGATGCGGACCGCACCGGCATGAGTGAGGAGCTGGCCTGGCTCAAGGAGAGTGCCCAGTCCACGGATCTGGATGAGGCGCTGCCTGGGGTCGTGGACCTGGCGCAGCGGCTGGCCGAAGAGCATCGCGTGCAGCTCGAGGTGGCCGTCGCCGGCTTTCTCCCCAAGGTTCCGGCGGACCCGGTGGCGCTGCGTCAGTGCCTGTTGAGCCTGCTCAGCGTGGCTATCCCGCAAGCAGCGCGGGGCCAAGTGACCTTTTCCGCCCGGCTGTCCGGCTGGGAGGTCGAGTTCCGCATACACTGCCCCGCCTATCCGGCCGGCCCCAGGACCCCTCTGGGCGACGAGACGGCCAGCTTGAACATGGCTCACCATCTGGCGGCGTTGTGCAAGGGCCGGCTGCGCCTGGCCGCCGATGCGACGGCGTTCGATGCCACTCTGAGCGTGCCGGCCATCGAGCGGCTGCCCGTGCTGGCCGTTGACGACAATGCGGACACGCTCCAGCTCTTGCAGCGCTACACCCTGGGCACGCGCTATCGCCTCGTCGCCACGCGCGACCCGGCCCAGGTGTTTGACCTCGTTAGGGAGCACTCGCCGCAGGCCATCGTCCTGGACGTGATGATGCCCAACCTGGACGGTTGGGAGGTGCTGGGGCGGCTGCGGCAGCATCCGGCTACGGCGGACCTGCCGGTGATCGTGTGCACCATCCTCGCCCAAAAGGAGATGGCCCGCCTGCTTGGAGCCAGCGCCTTCCTCAAAAAGCCGGTCACCCGGCAGGCGTTTCTGGCTGCGCTCGACCAGCAGACGGCTCCGATGGAGACAGGATCTCGCTGACGGCCCCGATGCAGACCAAGAGTTCCCGCGCCGAGAGGCCGCCGCTGCGCGTCACGCTCAGCGTATCGCCCAGGATCGGCTCACCCCCAGGGTCGCGGGAGGAGAGGACTATCACCGGGATCTCGCGCACGTCCGGGTCCTGAGCCTTTTCCCGCAATACCTGAAAGCCGTCCATCCCCGGCATGATCAAGTCGAGCAGCATCACATCCGGCTTTTCCTCGCGCAACAGGTTCAGCGCCCGCCGGCCGCTGGTGGCCCGCAGCACGTGGTATCTGTGCTCAGCCGAGGCGAGCATGCGCGAGAAGAGGCGCACCGCCTCCTGGTTATCATCCACGAGCAGGATGCGCCGCACCGGGCACCCCAGCCCATCGAGGGCCGAGAGCAGGCCATCGCGCGTGACAGGCTTGACCAGATAGCGCATCACCCCCAACTGCCGCGCCGCTTCATCCTCCCCAGGCACCCAGCAAGTGAGCAACGGCGTGTTGTAGGGCAGGCCGCCAAGCTGCCTCACCTCCACCCACTCGTCCTCCAAGGGCGAGACGTTGGCGACCAGTGCCTGCGCCGGCGAGCGCTCCAATTCGCGCACGGCCTCTTCAGCATTGCAGACGGGGACCGTCTCCGCGCCATGCAGGTAGCGGCTGAGCAGCCGCTGTAGAGCCTCGCCCTTCTCCAGGACCACGAACCTCGGCCGGGCCACCGGCATGGGCGCCTTGGATGGCCGCGTACGCATCTGGTAGCGATAGTCCGTGTAGGGGCTGAACCAGCGCCGGGCGTCGCCGGCCTGGCTCAACCCGGCTGGGGGCGGTGCATCTAGGGGCAGGCTAAAGTAGAAGGTGGTGCCCTCGCCGGCCGCACTCTCCATCCACATCCGGCCGCCGTGCATCTCGACAAAACGCTTGCTGATGCTCAGGCCCAGGCCGCTGCCGCCATGGCGACGATGCAGGGAGCTGTCGAGTTGCTGGAAGGGCTGGAAAAGCCGCTCCTGGTCCTGTAGGGTGATGCCGGGGCCGGTGTCGGTCACGCTGGTGAGGACCTCGTTCTTATCCAGCCAGGCGCGGATCGTCACCCCGCCCTGCTCGGTGAAGCGGCCGGCGTTGCCCAGCAGGTTCAGCAGCACCTGGCGGACTCGCGTAGTGTCACAATAGAGCGTCGGCAGGTCCGGTGCGACCTCGACCCGCAAATAAAGGCCCTTGGACTGGAAGAACGCCTGCACGGCGGTGACGGCGGACTCTACGATCTCGGGCAGGGTGGCCCGCTCCTTCTTGAGAGCCATGCGCCCGGCTTCGATCTGACTGAGGTCGAGGACGTCGTCCACTAGGCGCGAGAGGTGCTGGCTGTTGCGCTGAATGGCGGCAATATCGGCCAGGAGCATGGGCGGCAGTTGGTCGCTGTAGACCTCGGGAAGCTGGGTGATGAGCTCGCTAAAGCCGATGATCATGTTCAACGGGGTGCGCAGCTCGTGGCTGACGTTGGCCACGAAATCCTCCTTGGCCTGCCGGGCTTCCTCGGCAACGCGGTACATCACCTTCAGACGGTCGGAGAGGCGGGCGAGTTCCTGATTGGCCAGGACGAGATCCTCCTGCACCTGCTTGAGCTCCAGGCGCTGGCTCCTCATCGCTTCCACGTGCCGCTGACCCTGTTCGTAGGTCGAGAGCGCCCACTCGGTCACAGAGAGCAGCGAGCGGATCACCGACCAGCCCAAGAGCCCCACTACGGCACCAGCGGCCAGGATGCCCAGGCTGTGCGACATCGTTATGGCCCCCGCGAGGAGGGTGCGCGATAGCCACCATAGGGCGACGGCCACCAGGCCCTCGGCCAGCAAGCCGGCGGCCCAGCCCAACATGACCACAGCCATCAGCGGCAGCAGGGCCATGAGGTAGACGATCTCGGGCTCGCGGAAGAGAAAGACGGCCAGCAGCAGGGCGGCGCCGAGCCCCACAAGCCACAAAAGCTGTGCTCGGCCCAGGTTGGTGGGCAAAAGGTGCAGGGCCACGACGGCCGTGGCGATGACCACCAGTGATACGAGAAAGGTGCTGCTCAGGCCGGCCATCTCCCAGCCGGTCAGCGAGGCCAGGACGTACCAGGCCACACAGACCCCGCTGGTCGTGATGATGAGCGCGCGCGAGCAGGATTGCAGGACGTCGGCCACGGTGGAAGCCAGGTCGGGGGCCGCCTTGGCGGATATGCTCAACCCACGAAGCATAGAGGACCTCCCCATCTCTCTGCCGGCAGCAAGGCACCAGCGTGCGTCTGTATGCTACCACAAAGCGGCAGGGGCGCAACGTTGCACAGAAGCAGGACATCGCAGAAAGAGTGCAACCGGCCTTCCGCAGGTCAACCGATTGGCCGGCAAGTCCGGCGGAGATGGGCCGCGTCCTCCATCGTGACGAGCCATGGAACCGGCGGGAGGTCGCGCTTTTGCGTTGCTGCGGCCCTCTGATGTATCATTGCCCCATTCAGCACGTTTCCTCACCTTTGACAGAAGGGAGGGTCCTATGTGGTCGACGCTCCGCCGCTTGCCCGACGGCCGCCTCGACTCCGCCGGCTCGGTCACCGATCTCCTGCAATCCTCTTCTCAGAGCCTCATCCTCGTCACCGGCGCGTCCTACCTGATCTGGCACGTTTTCTCAACCATCGTCTGGGCAGATACGTTGGGCATGCGCGTCTGGCTGGTCACACCGATTGTGCTCTTCTCCTGTCTTCTCTCCCTGCGCCTCCTCCGGCACCGGCTGCTGGCGGCGCAGGCTGTGTGGCAGGCCGGATTGGCGGCGGCGATCGCGGTGGCCGTCATCGCCTTTCGCCAGCCGCTCATCGCTTTCGCCTTGGCGCTGCTGCCCCTGATGGCCGTCATCACCGTTGGCTGGCAGGCGGGGCTGCTGGCGCAAGGGATGATCACCATCCTGGTCTGGCTCCTCGCCGGCGCCTCTGCGCCCTGGGCGCTACCGGCGGCTCACGGTTGGGCCATCGCCCTGGGCGGCGCCTACACTTGGCTGCTCGGCTGGGCCGCAACGCGTTCGCTGCTCGTGGCCACCGAGTGGTCGCTGTTCAGCTTTGAGCAGGCCCGCCACAAAGTGGATGAGGCGCGAGACCAGCGACTGGAGCTGAAGCAGGTACAGCAGGACCTGATGCAGGCCAACCGCGAGCTGGCACGCCTCTCGGACCGGCTCAGGGCCATGCACCAGGTCGCCGAGGAGGCGCGACGGGCGAAGGAAGAGTTTGTGGCCAATGTCAGCCACGAGTTCCGCACGCCTCTGAACATGGTCATCGGCTTTAGCGAGATGATCACCCAACTCCCCAAGCTCTACGGCGCCGACCTGCCGCCGGCGCTCTTGGCCGATATCGCCGCCATCGAGCGCAACAGCCGGCACCTGGCCAAGTTGGTGGATGACGTGCTGGACCTCAGCCAGATGGAGGCCGGCCAGATGGCGCTCAGCAGGGAGTGGACCTCCATCTCCGCGATTGTGGATACGGCCATCGCGGCCGTGCGCTCCTTCTTTGAGTCCAAGGGGCTCTATCTGCGAACCGAGCTCGCCCCGGAACTGCCCACCGTCTTTTGGGATGCGACGCGCATCCGGCAGGTGGTGCTGAACCTGCTGAGCAACGCAGGGCGTTTTACCGAGCAGGGCGGCGTGACCGTCAGGGCCTGGCGCGACGGAGGTCACGTGACGGTCAGCGTGGCCGACACCGGCCCCGGAATCAGCCCGGAAAAGCAAGAGCAACTCTTTGAGCCCTTTCACCAACTGGACGGCTCCATCCGCCGCCTTCACGGCGGCAGCGGCCTGGGGCTGAGCATCAGCAAGCGGTTTGTCGAGATGCACGGCGGGCGGACCTGGCTGGAAAGCGCCGTGGGGCAGGGTACGACTGTCTACTTTAGTATTCCTTTGGAATCCCCAAGCGCCGCTCTCGCCGATGAGGATCCCAGGCGCTGGCTGAGTCCCTACGGGGAGTATGCGCGGCAGCGCGAGCGATCGAAGGCACCGGCGCCACCGGTAAGCGCGCGTTTCGTCCTGCTGGAAGAGGGGGACACGCTGCAACGCCTGTTCAGGCGCTATGCCTACAACGCCGAAGTCGTTGCCGTGCGGGACGCGGCAAGCGCCATACACGAACTGAGCCGCTCGCCGGCCCAGGCACTGGTCGCCAACATAGTGCCGTCCGCAGCGAGGGAGGTGCTCGCCGGCCAACTCGGTCGCCTGCCCTACGATACGCCCCTGGTGACCTGTTGGGTGCCGGGCGAGGATGATGCGGCGCGGCGCCTCGGCGTGGCGCGTTATCTGGTCAAGCCGGTAGGCCGCGAGGCGCTGCTCTCGGCCCTGGAGGGCCTGGGCGACGGCGTGCGCACCGTGCTTGCGGTAGACGACGAGCCCGAAGCTCTTAGGCTCGTCTCGCGCATGCTATCCTCGGCCGAGCGCGGCTATCGAGTGCTGCGCGCCACCAGTGGGCAACGCGCGCTCGCCCTCCTGCGCCGGCGGCGGCCGGACGCTATGCTGCTCGACCTAGTCATGCCCGGTATAGACGGATTCCGCGTGCTGCAGGAAAAAAGCCAGGACCCGACCCTGCGAGACATTCCGGTTATCGTCCTCTCATCAAGGGACCCCAGCGGCGAGCCCATTGTCAGCGACACGCTGACCGTTACCCGCCACGGTGGCCTCTCGATGCGCCAGCTCTTGGCCGGCATCGAGGCCGTCAGTCAGATCCTGACTCCATCAGTGCGACCTGCGCATCCAGAGCCGCCAGAAGCGCCTCGCGCGTGACCGGCTTGCGCATGAAGGCGCTGGCCCCCAAGTAGCGCGCCCATTCTTCTTGGGGCAGGATCGTGCAAACGATGACCGGTATGTGCCGGGTGAGGGGGTGCTGGCGCAACTGGCCCAACACCTGCCAGCCGTCCACCCGCGGCATCATCACGTCGAGCAGGATAATAGCCGGAGAGAGGGTTTCGGCCAGGCTCAGCGCCTGCGCGGGGTCGCGCGTGGTGATGAGGCGATAGCGCGTCTCCGCCGTGTAGCGCTGCAAGAGCTGCAGCGTGTCCACATTATCGTCGATGACCAGGACGGGCAACTGTTCAACGGCCGGCAGCGTCAGGCGGGCATCAAAGGCGCGGGCATCTACCGCGAGGCTGAGCCGGCCGCCGGCCAATTCGGCCAGTTGCTGGGCGATGTTCAGGCTGGCCGTCTCGTTGCCCACGGAGGGCTTGGGACCCGAGGGGTAGGCATCGCAAGAGACCCGGAGTTCAACCTCCCAGCGCAGCGTCCGGGCGGCGATGTTCACCTGGCCCCCTGCCGCTCGGGGGATGACGACGCCGAGCAGGTTGAGGAGACACTGGCGCAGGGCAACCGGATCGGCCGCTACCGGAGGGAGCGCAGCGGGGATGGACACGGCCAGTGCCACGCCGTATTGGCTCGCCAGCCCACGGGCCAGGTCGAGCAGGGTGGGCAGAACATCATTCAGACTCGTGGGGCCGGCCTGAGCGCCCTCTTTCAGCCAGGCCAGTTCCTTGTGCACCACACTCTCTTCCATCGCAGGTGCCGGGGCCTGGCCGCCGTCGTTCGCGTCTGGCGTGACCTCTTCGAGCCTATACTGCTCCCACAGCACGCTGGCCAGCGCCTGCAGCGCCGCATGCTCCTTGCGCCGCAGGTGGCGCGGGCTCAGGCCTAGTTGGTCGGCCACTTCGGGCTGGCTCAGCCGCTCGACAAAGCGGTAGAAGAGGGGCTCATAGATCTCCCAGGCGCGCGATTGCGCCGGCTCGTCGGCGCCCGGCTCGAGGGACTCGATGGCTTCAATCAGGATGCGCTGCAACGCTGTGGGCGTGTCGAAGCGGCCTGCCACTCCAAAGAGGGCAGCCAGCGGGCTCTCGCGCAGACGGTGAGGCTCGTAGAGGTTGTTGAGCGCATCGCGCAAGTGCTTTAGGAACTGCTCACTCGTCAGCATGTCCGCCCTACTCGTCCAAGAGATGTCCTCACAATGGCCGCAAGCGCCCCACACGGCCCGGATAGCATGCTATTATAGGGCAAGCAGTGCTTATCGGCAATGTGCCGTTGTGGCGGAACGGACACCGCATATGGTCCGCGAACCGTAGGTGCAAAGAGCAGGAGGTCAAGGAAATGGTACGAGGTAAGCTTGCCCGTCGCGAGTTCCTGCGCATGAGCGTACTTTCCAGCGCAGGGGCGGTGGTTGCGGCCTGCGCGGCGCCGCAGGTGGTCAGGGAAACGGTCGAGGTGCCGGTGGAACAGACGATCGTCGTCCAGGCAACAGAGGCCCCCACCGTTGAGGCGCCACGCGAGCCCGTGACCCTGCAGTGCTGGAACATCTGGGGCGGTACCCGCGTGCCCCTGATGGAAGAGATGTTCGCGAACTTTACCGAAGCCCATCCCTGGATCACAGTGGAGAACGTCTTGGTGCCCGGCGGCGAGCGCCTGCAAAAGATCCAGACGGCCATGGCCGGCGGCGCTCCTCCCGACGTGCCCATGATCAGCCAGGTCGAGGTCCCCATGTTCGCCGTCCACCGCTCGCTCTTCCCCCTGGAGGACTGGATGGCGCGCGACGGCGTTTCCACCGACGAGTATTACGACTATGCCATCTCGGCCTCGCAGTGGAATGGGCAGACCTATACTTTGCCCAACGTCAGCGCAGCCTGGCACCTCCTCTTCTACAACGTCGACCACTTTAACGAGGTCGGCCTCGACCCCAGCAAGCCGCCCGAGACGTGGGACGAGCTGATTGCGGCCGCCCAAAAGCTGACCATCAAGGAAGGCGATACCATCCAGCGCCTCGGCTACCAGTTCTACCACGGCCTGCCCAATTTCGAGGACTTTTTCCAGGCGCTGTACTCGAACAACGGCAAGCTGTTCTCGGACGACGGGCGCACCGCCACCTTCAACAGCCCGGAGGGCATCGAAGCTCTGGAGACCCTGCTGACCGTCCTGAAAGAGGTATGCGGCAGCGTAGACGCCTACCAGAACTGGAGCGCGGTGCAGGGCCAGGAGGATATCACCAACCCCTTTATCGCAGAGACGGTATCTATCTGCTATCGGGGCGTCTGGGATGTCTTCTACATCATGGAAGGCAAGCCGGACATGAACTACAAGCTGGCCCAGTTGCCTCACAGCCCCGGCGGCACGACGCACGCGCCCGCGCGAGGGGCCTGGTCCTACGGCGTGCCGACCGAGTGCGCGCACCCGGACGACTCCTGGGAGTTGGTGGAGTGGTTGTCCCACGAACAGAGCACTTCCTGCATGTTCATGCAGAAGCAGGGCCGGCCCTCGCCGCTCAAGGTCTGCAACGAGGACCAGTTCTACACTGACAACTTTGGCGAGAACTGGCCCGTGATCATGGAGATGGTCAACAACGCCGCCCTCGTGCCGCTCACCCCGGCCAGCGGCCAGGTCGATGCGGTCATGACGCCCCAGCTGGAGGAAGCGGCCTACGGTACCAAGACGGCCGAGCAGGCGCTGAACGACGCCGCTGCCGAGATGCAGGCCCTGCTCGACGAGACCTGGGCCGAGGCCTGGTAGGGACCGAGTAGACAGTGGTCGGTAGGCAGTAGGCCATGCGTAGGTAGCGGGGTGCTCCGGCACAGACGTAGTGACTGACCACCGTCAACCGTCCGACCCTCCCGGAGGTTCCAACACGCGCCATAACCGAAGGCTCGCCGTTGTGACGCCGGGTCCAAAGGTGTCTTGGAACCTCCGGGAGGGTTCCGTGCGACGTCTGCAGGAGGTTTGTCTGTCATGGGAGTAACCGAGATCGGATCGGCGCCCGGTTTGGCGCCACGCAGGCGGTGGCTCACCATGAGCCGCCGCGAGGCCCTGTTCTTCTTTCTTTTCATCTCTCCCTGGCTTGTCGGTCTGGTAGCCTTTACGGCCGGGCCCATCCTGGCCTCGCTCTATCTGAGCCTTAATGACTATGCCGTCATTGACACTCCTCGCTGGGCGGGGCTAGCCAACTATCAGCGGGCCTTTACGGCGGACCCGCTCTTTTGGAAATCGTTGGGGAACACGGCCTACTATGTCGGCATCGGCGTGCCGTTGCGCATCATTTTTGCCTTTTTGCTGGCCATGCTGCTCAACGCCGAGATCCGGGGGCGGCTCTTTTACCGCGTGGCTTACTATATGCCCTCCATCATCCCGGGTGTGGCCTCGGCGGTACTCTGGCTGATCCTGCTCAACCCTCGCCTCGGCATCGTCAACTTGTTGCTCGGGCTGTTCGGCCTGCCCTCGATCAACTGGCTCGGCAACCCGGCCTACTCCAAGCCGGCCATGATCATGATGAGCTTGTGGGGGGTCGGCGGGAGCATGATCATCTACCTGGCCGGCCTGCAGGGCATCTCCAGAGAGTACTATGAGGCCGCCGAGATCGACGGCGCGACGAACTGGTCCAAGCTCTGGCGGGTGACCGTCCCTCTGATGACACCGACGGTGCTCTACGACCTGGTCATGCAGATCATCAACTCTTTCCAGGTGTTTGGCAGCGCCTTTATCATGACCGGCGGCGGCCCGCTGAACTCGACCCGTTTCTACATGCTCCACCTCTACGATTACGCCTTCAAGTTCTTCAAAATGGGCTATGCCTCGGCGCTGGCCTGGATCCTCTTTGTGATCATCCTGGCCCTCACCCTCGTCACCCTCAAATCGTCGGCGGCCTGGGTGTTCTACGCAGGAGGTAGGGATTGAAAAGCCTATCCGCTACTCTGGGCGTGCGCGCGTCGAACGCCATCACCAAGACGGCCATCCATCTGCTGCTGGGCGCAGGGGCGCTCATTGTGCTCTTTCCTCTGTACTGGATGATCTCCACCTCGGTCAAGTCGATGACCCATTACTACGACTGGCCGCCGCAGTGGATCCCCAACCCGGTCACTCTGGAGGCCTACCAGCAGCTTCTGTTCATGTACCCCTGGCCGCGCTTTATCGTGAATACCCTGTCCATCGCCGTTGCCGCCATGCTGGGTAACCTCATCTCCTCCACGATGGTGGCCTATGGCTTTACCTACTTTCGGGCGCCTGGGCGCGATGCACTCTTTATCATCCTGCTGAGCACCCTGATGCTGCCCACAGTCGTGACCATGGTGCCCATGTTCATCATCTTCCGCAAGCTGGGCTGGATCGATACCTACCTGCCGCTGACCGTGCCCACCTACTTTGCCTCGCCGGTCTATGTCTTTCTGTTGCGGCAGTTCTTCCGCACCCTGCCGCCGGAACTCAATGACGCGGCCAAGATCGACGGCTGCTCCGAGTTCGGCATCCTCTGGCGCATCATTCTGCCGCTCTGCGGGCCGGTGCTGGCGGCCATCGCCATCATGCAGTTCCAGTGGCGCTGGAACGAGTTCATGGGCCCCCTGATCTACCTGACGACATTCAAAAAGTACACCGTTGCTCTGGCCCTCTACACCCTGCGCGGCGAGCCGCAGGGCTCCACACCGACGCAGATCATGGCCGGGAGCACCCTGATGACCCTGCCCGTCATTGCCCTCTTTGCCATGTTCCAGCGCTACTTTGTGCAGGGCGTGGTCCTCAGTGGAATCAAGGGATGAGGCGTCAAACGTCATCAGTCTCCTTTCACGCATCCCCTCACACTTGACGTTTGACGGTGTCACGGATACAGGAGCAACCCTATGCGACAGCAAGCTCATGATGTTGATCTCTGTGTGATCGGCGGGGGCTTGGCCGGCATGTGCGCGGCGCTGGCGGCGGCGCGGCATGGGGCCAAGGTGGCGCTGATGCACGACCGGCCGGTGCTGGGCGGCAATGCCTCCAGCGAGTGCCGCGTCCAGATCAGCGGCGCTTCGCGCGGTTACGACGCGATCCCCCACGTGCGCGAGACGGGCATCGTGGAGGAACTGCAACTGGAGGCCATGTACCGCAACCGGCACATGAACTATTCCGTCCAGGATACCGTCTTTTGGGAAAAGGTGCACTTTGAGCCCAACATCACCCTCCTCCCGAACTGCTCGTGCCTGGAGGCCGAGTGGCAGAGCCACCAAGGGATGGAGGGCAGCCACATCCTCAGTGTCACGGGCTGGCAGTTGACGACCGAGACCCGCCACACCGTCCGCGCCCGCATCTTTGCCGATTGCTCGGGCGACGGCATCCTGGCCCCGCTCAGCGGCGCCGAGTACCGCATCGGCCGCGAGGCTCAGAGCGAGTTCGGCGAATCCATCGCCCCGCCGGTCGCCGACCGCTGCACGATGGGCATGTCGCTACTCTTTTATAGCCGCGAATACGATGCGCCGCAGCCCTTCGAGCCACCCTCCTGGGCCTACCGCTTTGAGCGCTGCGAGGATTTGCCTTTTGGCGAGCGGGACCATGCCTCGTGGCATGTGGGCTACTGGTGGGTCGAGCTGGGCGGCGAGCACGACAGCATCCACGACACCGAGATGCTGCGCGACGAGTTGCTCAATATCTCTTACGGCGTGTGGGATCACCTCAAGAATCACTGCTGGCACCGCGACCAAGTGGCCAACTATGACCTGGACTGGATGCAGTTCCTGCCGGCCAAGCGCGAGAGCCGCCGCTACGTCGGCGACTATATCCTGACGGAGGGCGATATCCTGTCGGAGGGCCGCTTTGACGATATTGTGGCCTATGGCGGCTGGACGATGGACGACCATCACCCGGCCGGCTTT
>DAOUGZ010000058.1:0-9101 GCA_034428955.1 Anaerolineae bacterium
GGTGCAGCGCGAGAACCTGCGCCTCGTCGGCGTGGGCTGCAGCGGCGTCGTGGACCCACGTCGCGTCGCCGAGGCCCTGGAGCTCGAGGTGGAGGACCTGGACGAGGGGCACATCGAGGGCGACCAGGTTGTTGTGGGCGACCGGCGCGTGCCCCTGGCCGAGGCCGTCTACGCCTTTTGCGCTACCTGCGCCAACCACACGCCCGCGGATGCCGACGTGCGCATGGGCGAGGCCGCGCCGGATGCGTCACCGGAGGCGGCCTTTGCCCCCGTGCGCGAGATGGAGGCGCTGAGCGAGGACGAGCGCTGGGAGCGCTTTAGCAGCGAGTTGCGCCGTTGTGCTCTCTGCTATGCCTGCCGCAACGCCTGCCCGCTCTGTTACTGCAACATCTGCTTTGTCGACCGCACCGCGCCGCGTTGGACCCACCAGACGGCGCGCCCGTCCGACGTCCAGTTCTTCCAGATCATGCGCACCTTCCACCTGGCGGGGCGCTGTGTCGGCTGCGGCGCCTGCACCCGCGCCTGCCCGCAGGGCGTGAACCTGCGCCTCTTGCTGGACAAGCTGCGCAAGGATGTGCGCGAGCTGTACGAGTACGATGCTGGGGTCGATGTTGAGGCCAAGCCGCCGCTGGCTACCTACTCGGAAGATGATTACAACGGGTTTGTGCTGTAGCCAGCCCCCAGTCCCCTGAAGGGAGATATGCCCGTGAGCGTGCTGTTGCTGCCCAAGAAGGGCCTTGCCGGCTTTGTGCGAGGCTTGCTCGGGGCATACCGCGTGTATGCCCCCGTGTGGCGCGACCAGGAGCTGCGCTTCGATGAGGTGACCGCGCCCGACGAGGTGGTGCTGGACTATCGCAACACCACCCGCTCGGCCAAGGGCGTGCTTTTGCCGCAGGTCGAGTGCCTCATGCGCTTCGACAAAGCGCGGGATCGCTACGCCCAGACCGCCAGCGTGCCGCTGGACGAGACGCCTACCGTCATCTTTGGCTTGCGGCCCTGCGATGCGCGCAGCCTGCTCTTGCTCGATGCCGTCTTTGGTCAGGGCCAGTTCACCGATCCCTACTACCTGGCCCGGCGCCGCAACACGCTGGTCTTCTCTCTGGCCTGCGACCGCCCTCGGAGCACCTGCTTCTGCCACGCTTTCGACAGCGGCCCCTACGATCGTGAGGGGGCCGATGTCTTCCTGCGCGAGGCGGGCGATGCTTACCTCGTGGAGGCGGCGACGGAGCGTGGCGCGGCCGCTCTGGCCGATCTGGGCCTGGAGCCGGCCGATGCCGCTCACTTGGCTCAGGCCGAGCAGACGGAGGCCGCTGCCGAGGCCCAGTTCGCCGAGATGGAGCCCATCGCAGGTATCGAGGACCTGCTCGAGGGCCTCTTCGACAGTGACGTCTGGGCCGAGGTCGCGGAAAAGTGCTTGGCCTGCGGCACTTGCACCTTCAGTTGCCCCACCTGTCACTGCTTCAATATTGAAGACCGCGTCTTGGCCGCCGGTGGCGAGCGGGTGCGCGCCTGGGATTCCTGCCAGTTCCCCATCTTTACGCTGCACGCCTCGGGGCACAACCCCCGGCCGGATCAGGCCGCGCGTTGGCGGCAGCGGGTGATGCACAAGTTCAACTACTTGCCCGAGAACGTCGGCCGCTACGGCTGCGTCGGTTGCGGGCGCTGCATCGTGAGCTGCCCCGTCGCGCTCGATATCCGTGACGTGTTGCGCCGCGTGCGCCAGGCGCACCAGGCCCGGGCAGAGGCGAAAGCCGGGGAGTAGAGATGAGCGAGAAACACCATTGCACCTGCGGTGCCGATTCGACCAACCCCTATGTGCCCATGCCTATGGTGGTCCGGCGCATTGTCGATGAGACCGACGACCGCACGATCAAGAGCTTTGACCTGGGCTTTGTGCGCGATGAGGATGCCCGGCGCCTTACCTATACGCCCGGCCAGTTCTGCGAGCTCTCCGTCTTTGGCCACGGCGAATCCCCCTTCGGCATCGCTTCCTCGCCGACTGAAGAGGGCTTTGTGCGCTTTACCGTCAAAAAGGCCGGCGTCGTCACCGGCAAGCTGCACACCCTCAAGCCCGGCGATCAGATCGGCATGCGTGGGCCCCTGGGGAACAGCTTTCCCCTGGAGCTGATGCGCGGCAAGAACTTGCTGGTCATCGGCGGTGGCTTTGCCTTTACCACCCTGCGCTCGCTCATTATCTATATCTTGGAGGGTGGCGAGCGCGACGCCTATGGTCGCATCACCGTCGTCTATGGCGCCCGCACCCCCGGCCTGCTCATGTACCAGGAGGACCTGGCCGCCTGGGAGGCGCGCAGCGACATTGACGTCTGCCAGACCATCGACGTGGCCGTTCCGGGCTGGACGCGCAAGGTCGGCTTTGTGCCCGCCGTTGTTGAGGAACTGGCCCCCGCTAGCGCCAACACTGTCGCCGTTATCTGTGGCCCGCCGGTCATGATCCGCTTCACCCTGCCCGTCATGACCAAGCTGGGTTTTGAGAAGAGCCAGATCTATACCTCGCTCGAAAACCGCATGAAGTGCGGCATCGGCAAATGCGGCCGCTGCAACGTTGGCTCCAAATACGTCTGTGTTGACGGCCCCGTCTTTAGCATGGCCGAGCTGGACCAATTGCCACCGGAATATTAGGGCGTGCATGAATACCCGCAGAGGCGGCGTAGGCGTTGCCTCTGCGAGTATCCATGCACCGCTAGGAGTCCAGCCCCCCAACCCTCGGCGCTGTTCCCCCATTGCCTCATGCCACCTCATACACTTGCCCGTGCCTGATCGCCGCCTCCCTACTGCGAAGGATCGTTGTGCTCGATGGCGACTCCTCATGTTATCTTTGACGGTTGTGAGGAGATCGCGTTTCTACCGTGCCGAGGGGTTACCGTTGCGCAGGGTGGCTTCGTGGGCGGGGAGGCGCGATGGCGCGGCGCTCGAAACCCGCTGACTTGGCCCCGGCTGCGAGAAACCGTATCTTTTGTATAATATACTTGCACACAGGTGCAAATAGGAGTATACTATACTGTAGTGCTTGCCCTGCGCGCCTGGCGTTGCACTCAGGGCCGCTGGAACCTTACTACATCCGTGCGTTGCAGAGCAAAGGTTCTGTAGAGGCAGATGGAACCCGTTTCCGTGAGGCCCAATGTAGCCGACAATGAACTCTGTCTCCGGCATCTCGAAGCCATGCTGGCGCGCATCGATCTGGCCGTTGCTTACGAAGTGCTGCGCTGGCAAATGGCTGGGCAAGATGCCTCAGATCAGTTCCGAGGGCTCCATATCTCTGACGAACAGGCTCGCCTGCTTCTGGCGCGTCCCTTTGGTACGAGTTGGGGGCAAACGGTAGAGCTGGAGCCGGAGGACGCCCAGGCTTTTGCCCAAGCGGAGGCGGAGGCTGCTGCCTGCCTGAAGGCGCTGGCCGACGAGGCTCACAAGCGGGGTCAGGTGCTGCCGCTGGAGCGCCTGGCGGGCGCCTTTAACCTCGACCCCTTCGAGTTGGACGCTCTGCTTGTTTGCCTGGCCCCGGCCCTCGACCTCCGCTATGAGCGCCTCTACGCCTACCTGCAGGATGATGTCACGCGCAAGCGCCCCACCGTGAATCTGCTGCTCGATTTGCTCTGCGGCCCCGGCCCTCAGCGCCTGGCTTTTCTCTCGCGTTTTACGGAAGACGCTCCCCTCTTCCGGTACCAGCTTTTGGAGCGCCCCGGCGCCTCCGCGCCCGATTCGCCCGGCTTTCTGAGCCAGCCCCTGGTTGTGGACCGGGCGGTGGTCATGTGGCTCCTGGGCGATTACCGCCCTCACGCCGGCCTTGGCCCGCGCGCCGCGCTGTACGAGCCCGTAGAACGCCCGGCAGACCGGCTGCTGCTGGGCGATATCTGTGCGGAGTTGGCGCCGGCCCTGACTCTGGAGGACCCCATCGTTGCTCTCCACGGGGTCGACTCGTTGCGACAGGAGGCGGCAGCGCGACTGCTCGCCGCTCAGGCAGCCTGCCCACTCCTCGCTGTCGACCTGATGGCTGCGCAGCAGGCCGGCCTGCCTCCGCTGCAGGCTGTGCGCCTGGCCCTGCGCGACGCCCGCCTGCTGGGGGCCATCCCCTATCTGAGCCATTGGGACGCTTGCCTGGAAGGGGGCAGTGAGGATCCAGCCGCCGGCACGAGCCCTCCTTCGGACCTTTTGGACGAGTTGTTCGCCTACCCCGGCCTGGTCGTTGTCGCGGGCCGCAGTGCCTGGCAATCGTCTCAGGTCGAGCGCGAGCGCACCATCTTCTGGCTCGAGGTCGGCTCCCCCGATTATGCCCAGCGCCGCTGCCTGTGGGCCCATTACCTGAACCACGCCGATTCCCCTGCCGGAGAAGGCCAGGGTGAGGCGGTTCGCTCCCTCGACGTCCTGGCGGGCCAGTTCGCCCTCACCAGCGGCCAGATTCGCGATGCCGTCGCCTCGGCACGCGATGCGGCGGCCGCTCGGGGCGAGCCCGTGCAGCCGGCCGACCTCCTCGCGGCGGCCAGGTCCCATTCCAACCCCCGGCTGGCCACGCTGGCCCGCAAGATCGAGCCGCGTTACGCCTGGTCCGACATTATCCTTCCCGCGGATCAGTTGGCCCTGCTGCGGGAGATCGTGGCGGCTGTCCGCGGGCGCCCGCAGGTGCTGGATGCCTGGGGTGTGGGGCGCAAGCTCGTGCGTAGTTCGGGTGTGCCCATCCTCTTCGCCGGGCCGCCGGGCACCGGCAAGACCATGGCCGCAGAGGTCATTGCCGGGGAGCTTGGGCTCGACCTGTACGCTATTGACCTCTCTACCGTGGTCAGCAAGTATATCGGCGAGACGGAAAAGAACCTGGAGCGCATTTTCAGCGAGGCGCAGAGTTCCAACGCCATCCTCTTCTTTGACGAGGCCGATGCCGTTTTCGGCAAACGCTCCGAGGTCAAGGACGCTCACGATCGTTACGCCAACATCGAAACCAGCTACCTCCTGCAGCGCATGGAGGCCTACGACGGGGTGACCATCCTGGCGACCAACCTGCGTGCCAACCTCGACGAGGCTTTTACCCGCCGGCTGCAGTTTGCCATTGACTTTCCCTTCCCGGAAGAGGAGTACCGTCTGCGTATCTGGCAGACCCTCTTTCCACCCAGCCTGCCGCGGGCTGCCGATGTGGATTTCGGCCTGCTCGCCGGGCGCTTTCGGCTTGCCGGGGGCAACATCCGCAATTGTATTGTGAGTGCCGCCTATCTGGCGGCGGCCGACGGCCGACAGGTGACCATGGAACACCTGCTGCATGGTGTTCGCCGCGAGTTGCAAAAGATGGGGCGATTGGTGAAGGCGAGTGATATGGCTCTCCTTGGAGGTGATTATGGCCAGCAAACCGCATGAGTGCGGCCCGCAGAGGGTGGAGGCGGCCCGGCTACATCGTATCGCAGAGCCGGCGGCACCCGAGGCGGGCCTGCTGCAGGAGGGGGTGCCGCGTATCGGCGCCGGCTTCCGGCATGCTCTCGCCCGGCCGGGCCAAGCTTCCCCCAGCAGTATCCTCTCCCTGGGTCGGGCCGCCGGCAACCGGGCTGTCTCTCGCTTCATCCAGGCCAGGCTGGTTGTCGGGGCGGCGGGGGATCGCTACGAGCAAGAGGCCGACCGGGTGGCGGAACAGGTCCTGAGCATGCCCGCTCCTGTGACGCACAGCTCGGCGGGTGTTATGGGGGCCGTCCAGCGGCAGGGTGAGGAAGAGGAGGAAGTGCAGACCAAACCGCTGGCCGCCTCGATCACGCCGCTGGTGCAGCGCGAGGGCGAGGAAGAAGAGGACTTGCTGCAGGCCGAGTCTTTGCAGCGCCAGTCTGAAGAAGATGAAGAGGAGCCGCTGCAGGCCAAGTTCCTGCAGCGCGAGGGCGAGGAAGAAGAGGACCTGCTGCAGGCCCAGCCCGTGCAGCGCCAATCTGAAGAAGACGAAGAGATCAGAACCAAGCGTACCGGCCGCGATCTTTCCGGCGGCTTTGAGGCGGGCCGTTACATCGAGAGCCGCCTAGCCGCGAATCGAGGGGGCGGGCGTCCCTTGCCGGCCGATGTGCGTGGCTATATGGAGCCGCGCTTTGGGGTGGATTTCAGCGGCGTGCGTTTGCACACCGGCGACGAGGCCACGCAGCTCAACCGGGCGTTGCAGTCGCGTGCCTTCACCCACGGCTCGGACGTGTACCTGCGCCGTGCGGACGACGATGTGACGACGCCGTCAGGGCGGCAGTTGCTGGCCCACGAGCTGACCCACGTTGTGCAACAGAGGGGTGCCCGCATGGCGCCGAACCGGGCGAGCCGGTTGCCGGCCACGCCCACTGCACAGGTTCAGCGTGCAGCCAACCTGGCCTGGCTCAGGCGCCCGAACCTGGCCTCGACCAGGCGCATCCTGCCGACAGCGGCGTCAGCCAGGAGGCATGCCGAGCGCACAGGCAGGGTGGGGCTGGCCCTCATCGCACCTACCACCGCTCTGCAGGACGTGAACGCCTCCTCGAAGGGCGGTAAGGTAGGGCTGGGCCTTGCCAAGGCGGGCGCCGGCGTGCTGGAAGGCGTGGCCAAGATGCTTCTGGGTCCGCTGACCTATCTTCGCTATTTCAACGCCAACCAGCGCAAGGCGCTCCTTGAGGATACGATCAAGGCTAATTATGGCGAAGGCAAGATCGCCACGGCGGCCAAGACTCTGGCAACCATTACCAAGGTGGTCGAAGAGGTAGGCATGGTGTCCGGCTGGATCGGATTGGTCGCGGGCCTCATCGGAGCGTTGCTGGGGGCTGTGAGTGTCGGGGCTGGTGCCGCCATAGGCGGGACAATCGCCACCGTCTGCGGCTTTATCGCTCTGGGCTGCGCCGGCTGGTCCCTCATCGCCCGCTCGATCCTGACCGTTGGCAACATCGTGCGCCTGGGCAAATACCACGGCTGGCGCGGAAAGAGCATCTGGCTCCAGGTCTTCAAGGATGCGATGGGCTCCCTCGGCGCCGCGCTTGGCGTCATCACCGGCGGCCTGGGTGCGGGTGGCATCTCGCTGGGCAGCCTGATCCCCGATGCAAACTATGGGCCGCACATCGGCGAGGTGATCGCCGAGGCGGGGTTCGGCCAGGCATTGTCCGCTCCACTGGATGCGACGTCCGAAGGTCTTGGCGACACCGTGGAGGAGTACGCAAGCGATAGCGGCCAATCAGGCGGCACCCAGCAGACTGTGACCGCTCCTGCCCAGGCAAGTTCTACGAACAGCGGACCGTCCAAGTTCCAGAGGACCATGGCCGCCCTCAAGCAGGCAGCCCGCGATACCGCTGCCCTAGCGCGGGCCAGGCTGCAACTGGTCCGGAGGAAAAAGCTGGATCTGGCCGGGGTCAGGGCTGCCCTCAACGCCAGCCTCGAAAAGGCAAAGAAATGGCTGGGCCCAATCGTTCGGCTCGGCGAGCAAATCAAGAAGGTGATCCAGCAGGTCAGCGCACTCCGCGCCCACTCCGACACGGTCGATCGTGAGGAGAATGCCAACCCCAAGACGACGGCGAGCGTAGAGGCCACGGCGGCCAAGGCGGAGAAGGCGGCCAAGCGTGATCCGAAGGATATCAAGCCTACGGAGATACAACAGATAGCCGCTCAGGTGCATCAGATGGCGCCCGCACAGAAGAAATCGCTCTTTAGGCGAGCAGGCAGCGCCCTCAAGAAGCTGTTCCTCAGCTTGATGGGCCGCTTGAGCAGCGCCAAGGCTGTGGTCCAGCGGCTGATGGGCCAGACCTGGAGCAAGGTCAGCGAACTCGGGGCCAAGGTCCAAGGCACGAAGGGGCCGGCTCAGGCTTATCTCGGGGGCATGATGGAAGCCGACCAGAACCTGCCGAAGGAGCAACAGTCTCTGGACGAGGAGGAAGACGCTTCGACCAAGGTGGGCGACCTGGCCGAAAAGCTCCAAGGAGTAACTGAGGGTTAGTATGGATGATAACGCCTGGACGCTGAGGGCGGCGGTGAAGCGGACTGCTTCACTGGGCGGCATGGGGTTGTTGGCCGGCGCAGTGGCCGGTTGGGTAGCGCTCTTGGGCGCGGAGGGCATGGCGGCGCGAGCCGGGCGTGTGGCGAGCCTGTTCTGGGTGCTGTTCCTGCTCTTGCCGGCCACGCTGCTGCTCTGGACCTGGCTTGTCTTGCTCAGTCCACCCGAGGCCCGCCGGGCGCCACTGGTGCGGGCGGTGATCGTGTCGCTGGCGACGGGGCTGGTCGGAGCGCTACTGGCTACCCTGGCCTTTGTGGCCGGATCGACACAGACTCTGTCGATCTTTGGAGGCATCAATGCCGGCGATTTCTACCAGCCGCTGTACGCTGCGATCGGCTGGTCGACTATCTGGCTCCTGGTAGCAGTGGTCGTTGTGGTGGCCCTGGTGTCGGCCTTGGTGGTTTGTTGGCGTACGCGCTGACAGCCCGTGTGAAACAAGCCAAGCACGCAACTATGATCTGGTGTTGCTCTTGGAGAACCGGTGGGTGAGGCCATGTTTGAGGACCTGGACGAGGCGCTGCGCAAGCTGCTAGTGCGAGAGTTGGTCATCAGCAACGGCGAGGTGGATATCCAGTTCGACCAGCCCAGCCGCGAGTGGTCGGGGCGGCTGAGCCGACCGACGCTGAACCTCTTTCTCTACGATCTGCGCGAGAACCAAAAACTGCGCCAGACCCAGCCCATGTGGCAGACCGAGCGCAGCGACCAGACCACGGTGGTCCGCCGGCGGGCGCCGGTGCGGGCGGACCTCTGTTACATGATCACAGCCTGGGCGAGCGAGCCCGAGGATGAGCATAGCTTGCTCAGCCGTACCTGGCTCACGCTCCTGCGCTACCCGCGCCTGCCGGTGGACCTCCTGCCGGAGAGCCTGCGCGCCCAGCCGCTGCCTATCCCGCTCCTGGTCGGGCAGCCACAGGACCTGCGCAATCCTGCCGACCTCTGGAACGTGCTGAACAACGAGATGCACCCGGCCATCGCTCTCACGGTCACGCTCTGCCTCGACCCGGCTCAGGTACTCACCTCGCCGCTGGTGCGCAGTTGGGAGATGCGTGTTGGGCAGGGGGTGCCCATCTCGGGGGACGTGGATTCTTTCTGGACCGTCGGCGGCAACCTGCAGAGCAAGAAACCGCTG
>DAOUGZ010000059.1:0-3293 GCA_034428955.1 Anaerolineae bacterium
TTGCAGCAACTGGCGGACGAGCGCGGCCTGTTCACCATACTGGGGCTGGACCAGCGCAGTTCCTTGCGGGCCATGCTCGGCCCCACGGCACCGGCGGCGGTACCGTATGATGCCCTGGTAGAGGTCAAGCTGCTCCTGACGCGCATCCTGGCGCCGCGGGCGAGCGCGGTGCTTCTGGACCCGGTCTATGGCGCTGCGCAGGCTGTCGGCCAGGGAGTCTTGCCCGGCAGCACGGGCCTGATCGTGAGCCTGGAGAGTTCGGGCTATGACGGTGTGGCGACGGCGCCCCACACGGCGCTGGTGCGTGGCTTTGGCGTGAGCAAGGCCAAGCTCATGGGGGCTTCGGCCTGCAAGCTGCTGCTGCACTACCGGCCCGGTTCGTCGACGGCAGGCGCGCAGGAGAGCCTGGCCGCCGAGATTGGCGAGGCCTGCCGGATGCACGATATGCCCTTGTTGCTGGCGCCCCTTTCCTTCTCCACCAACCCCCAGGCGGCGCCCAAGGGCTCCCCTGCTTTTGCCGTTGAGCGGCCACGACTCGTGCTGGAATCGGCCGGGCGGCTGGCGCCGTTGGGGGCGGATTTGCTCGCGGCCGAGTTCCCTGCGGACCTGCAATACGATAGCTCAGCACAGGCTCTGGCGGTATGCCGCCGCTTGAGCGAGGCCGTCGCCATGCCGTGGGTGGTGCACTCGGTGGGGGCCGAGTTTGACCTCTTTCGGCGCCAGGTTGAGATCGCTTGCCGGGGCGGCGCCTCCGGCTTTGTGGCCGGGCGTGCGCTCTGGCAAGAGATGGCCCGCTTGCCCCGGGAGCGATGGGAAGAGTTTGCGGCAGTGACGGCAGCCCGGCGCCTGGAGACGCTGGCGCAGATTGCCCACGCCCAGGGGCGGCCATATCGCCCGACCGTCCCCGTGCCTGCAGACTGGCCCGATTCGTATGGCCTGGCCCTGGAGCCGGCGCCTGCTGCCTTGGTCGATTGAGACCGTGAAGGCCGAATGGCACAAATCTTGCTGGGCTGAACGTGTTGAGGCCGGCAAATGGGCTCCGGGATGCATTGCGGACATTGTCGAGAGGAGCAGTGCGACGTGGGACTGAACATCCTGACCTGGGTCATCATCGGCGGCATTGCCGGCTGGTTGGCCAGCAAGATAACCGGAACCTCCGCGCGCCAGGGGTGCCTGCTGGACATTATCGTGGGGATTGTCGGCGCCTTCCTGGGCGGGTTCATCTTTAACCTGTTGGGGGGCATTGGAGTTACCGGGTTCAACGTGTGGAGCCTTTTCGTCGCGACGGTGGGCGCAGTGGTGTTGCTGGCTATCCTCAACCTGTTCCGGTAGCGCCAAGCAGCCCGGGTACTCCTACGAGTCTAGCTCAAGCAAAGAGGTGAAAAACGTGGAAAGAACAGAGTATCGCATGGGTCCGGCCATGGAACCCACCATTACCCCACCGATGGGCCGCCGGCAAGGCGAGATGCGCCGGGGCGGGGGCATGCGCCCAGGCTTCCTGCTCTCAGCCTTTTTCTTTGGCGCTGCCATCGGCGGCACGCTTGGTCTGCTCTTCGCGCCGCGTAGGGGCAGTGAGATCCGTGAGACGCTTTCCGAGAATCTGGGAGGCAAGGGCGTGTCGGGCGAGTTCCAGCGGCGGGTGCAGCACGTGCTATCAAGCGGCCGGACCACGCCGAGCGATCTGGTAAGCCAGGCCGAGCGCGAGCTCGACGGCCTGCGCTCGCAGGCTGTCAACCGGCTCCAGGATGCCAGGTTGCGCAGGATGATCCTGCAGAAGCAAGCCGAATTGCGCTATCTGCAAGGGCGGGAGCGCCTGCAGCGGATGAAGTAGCCGGGCCGATCGTCGCCACGCCGCGGCAGCCCGGGCGCGGGCTGGGGGGCGATGGCCAGGTTTGTGTGACACAGCAGGGCGAGCGAAGGGATGTGTCCCCTCGCTCGCCCTGCCTTAAGAACGGGCGAATGCGGGCCGGCACCGCGGCCGGAGGCGCTAGGCCAGCCCGGGCCGCAGATGTACCCCCGCTTCGGGGGCGTGCAGGAGCGGCTCCCCGGCCAGGCTGCCGATCGTCTGGAGCAGGTGATCCAGCTCGAAAGGCTTGCTGACATAACCCTGAACAGGTAGTTTGGCCGCCTTGTCTGCCAGGTGGGGAACGGCCGAGAGAAGGACCACGGGCACGTGGCCGAGCACACGGTCGCGGCGAACGGCGTGCAGCAGGTCCTCGCCCTTTCTATCCGGAAAGACGAGGTCCAGCAGGATCAGGTCCGGTTGCAGAGCACGAACTGTTTCTGTTGTGTCAGGCTCGGACAGGACGCGGGTTTCATAGCCTTCGGCATGCAAGAGGTCTGTGAGGAACTCGGCGGTTGCCTCATCGTCCTCTACAATCAGGATCAGAGGCTTGTTCATAGTCCGATCTCCTACTGTCAGTTGGGACATGCTCCGCAAGATGTAAATAGGAGGTGCGCGAGTAGCGCCATTATAGCATGCCGCTGGTGGGGATGTCAATCCCTGTTGTTTGCCGATCCGTTACCGGGTCGGAATCGGATGCGTCGATTGGGGGTGCCGGGCCATGGGTGGGCCGCAGGTGCTGCTTCAGCTCCGCAACGTCAGCCAGGTCTATGGGCGGGAGCCCAGGCGCTTTTTGGCTCTGGACCGAGTCAACATGAGCATTCGTGAGGGCGAGTTCGTGGCGGTGCTCGGGCCGACCGGCGCCGGCAAATCGACGCTGTTGCGCATCATCACCGGCCTGACCATCCCCAGCGGGGGGGAAGTGCTCTACCGTGGGCGCCCGGTTACCGGCCCAAACCCCTTTGCCACGGTTGTCTTCCAGCGCCCTGCTCTCTTTCCTTGGTTGACGGTGCAGCAGAATGTGGAACTGGGCCTGCAGGCGCGCGGGGTGGAGGCCACACAGCGGAGCGAGCGGGCGCTGGCGTTGATCGATATGGTCGGCCTCGACGGCTTTGAGAGCGCCTACCCGCGCGAGCTATCCGGCGGCATGCGCCAGAAGGCGGGCTTTGCACGGGCGATGGCTGTTGACCCCGAGTTGCTCTGCCTCGATGAGCCGTTCAGCGCCCTGGATGTGCTCTCGGCAGAGGCGCTGCGTGGCGAACTGCTGGAGCTGTGGCTGACCGGCCGCATTCCCATCCGGGCGATTGTGCTGGTCACGCATAATATCGAGGAAGCGGTCCTGCTGACGGACCGCGTTATCGTGATGGACAAGGACCCGGGTCGCATCAAGGGCGAGTTGCCGGTCCGCCTGCCTCACCCTCGCCACCGCAAGGAGCGCGCTTTCCAGACC
>DAOUGZ010000060.1:0-2731 GCA_034428955.1 Anaerolineae bacterium
GGTGGCCTACTTTGACCTGGGGGCGGGCAGGCCGGGGCGGCTGCTGGTTGTGGTGCACCATCTGGCGATAGACGGGGTATCGTGGCGCATCCTGCTGGAGGACCTGCAGACGGCGTATCGCCAGGCGCGGCGGGGGGAGGCGGTGCGGCTGCCGGCCAAGACGACGTCCTTCCGGGCCTGGGCGGAGCGCTTGCTGGAGGTGGCCCAATCCGAGGCGGTGCAGGCCGAGGCGGATTATTGGCGCGGCATGCGCGGCGTAGCTGCCCTGCCGCTGGATGCCCCTGAGGCGGATGGGGCCAACGGCGAGGCATCCACCCGCCGTGTGACGGTGCTGCTGGGCCGGGAGGAGACTCATGCCCTTCTGCAGCGGCTGCCTGCGGCCTACGATGCCGGTGTGGACGACGCCCTGCTCACGGCCCTGGCCCAGACGCTGGCTGCCTGGACCGGCTCGCGCACGGTGCTTGTGGAACTGGAGGGCCACGGCCGGGAGGACCTCTTTGACGATGTGGACCTCTCGCGCACCGTGGGCTGGTTCACGGCCCTCTACCCTCTGCAGCTCGAGTTGCCCCAGGGGGAGGCGCCCGCTGAGGCGCTCCGAGCGGTCTGCGCCCAGATGCGTCGCCTGCCCCGTGGCGGCATCGGCTGGGGGTTGCTGCGCTATCTCTGCCCGGATGCGCAGGTCCGCCACGAACTGGCCGCCCTACCCCGTCCGGAGGTGAGCCTGAACTATTTGGGCCAATACGACCAGCTCCTGCGAGCTGTGGACCTCTTTGCGCCGGCGCCCGAGCCCGCGGGGCCGGAGCGCAGCCTGCGGGGCCGGCGCACTCACAAGCTGGCGGTCAGCGCGGCCATCGTGGCGGGGCAACTACGCCTCGCCTGGGACTATTCCGAGGACTTGCACCGGCGGGAGACCATCGAGGCGCTGGCGGCGCGCCACCTGGGCGCCCTACGGGCGCTGGCCGCCGCGGAGGCCCCTCCGACGACTGCACTACTCGCGGACCTCGGCCGGGATGAGCTCGAGGCCGTATTCGCCGAGATTGCTGAGGCCAAGCGCGATGATTGAGACGACCAGAGCAGACATTGAGGCTATCTACCCTCTGTCTCCTATGCAGCAGGGGATGCTCTTTCATAGCCTGTACGCCCCCGACTCGGGAGTGTACGTGGAGCAACTCACCTGCACGCTGGGCGGGGACCTGGACGCGTCGGTGTTCCGGCAGGCCTGGACCCGAGTCGTCGAGCGTCACCCCATCCTGCGCACCGCCTTTGTCTGGAAGCGGGTGGAGAAGCCGCTGCAGGCGGTGCAGCGCCGGGTCGAACTGCCCTGGGCTGAGCATGATTGGTCCACGCTGCCTGTAGCCGAGCAAGAGGACCGGCTGGCGGCTTTTCTGGAAGACGACCGGAAGCAGGGCTTTTTGCCCTCCCGGCCGCCGCTCATGCGCTTTGCCCTGATCCGGCTCCCAGATGGGCGCCGGCAGTTTGTCTGGAGTTTTCACCATCTCTTGCTGGACGGCTGGTCGCTGCCTCTGCTGCTCAAAGAGGTGCTCGCTCTCTATGCGGGCTTGCGTCAGGGCCGAGAGCCCGATTTGCCCCCCTGCCACCCCTATAGCGAGTACATTGCCTGGCTTACCCGGCAGGACCCGGCGCGTGCCGAGGCTTTCTGGCGTGCGGCGCTGAGCGGCGTCGGCGCGCCGACGCCGCTGCCGCTCGGCCGGCCCGCTGCCGAGGCGCCACAGTTGACCGAGTATGTGGAGCAGTCGATCCGACTCTCGCACCGGGCCACGGCGGCCCTGCACACCCTGGCCCGGCAGCATGGGCTGACGGCGAATACCCTCTTGCAGGGTGCCTGGGCGCTGCTACTGAGCCGTTTCAGCGGCGAGGAGGTCGTCGTCTTTGGCGCTACCGTCTCGGGCCGCCCGCCCGAACTGCCGGGGGCCGAGTCGATGGTCGGGCTCCTGATCAACACCTTGCCCGTGCGCGTGCATGTACCGGCGCAGGCAGAGCTCATCCCCTGGCTGCGGGCGCTGCAAGCGCAGGGCGTAGAGATGCGCCAGTACGAGCACACGCCGTTGGTGGATATCCAGGGCTGGAGCGATGTGCCGCGCGGCCAGCCGCTCTTTGAGAGCATCCTGGTCTATGAGAACTATCCCCTCGACGCCGCTCTGCGCGAGCAGGCCGGCAGCCTGGAGATCGACAATATCCGCGCGCTGGAACAGACGAACTATCCCCTCACCCTCGTTTCGGGTCCGGGCGAGGAGATGGTGCTCAAAGTGGCGCACGACCGGCAGCGCCTGGGCGCCCAGGAAGGACGGCGCCTGCTCGGCCACCTGCGCACCCTGCTGGAAGCTATGGCCGAGAACCCGGCGCGGACGCTTGCCGAGTTGCCCCTTCTCAGTGAGGCCGAGCGCCACGAGCTGCTCGAGGTGTGGAATGGTACAGCCGTCGCTTACGCGTACGAGCACTGCGCGCACCACCTCTTCGAGGCGCAGGTCGACCGCACTCCAGAGGCGACGGCCCTGGTCTTTGAAGGCGCGCACGTGAGCTACCGGGAACTTGACCGCCGCGCCAACCGGCTGGCGTGGCGTCTGCGCCGGCTTGGGGTTGGCCCCGAGGTTTTGGTGGCCATCTGCGCCGAGCGCTCGCCGGAGATGATCGTCGCCGTGCTGGGCGTGCTCAAGGCGGGGGGCGGTTACCTGCCCCTCGATCCGAGCTATCCGCCGGAGCGGCTGAGCTT